>CALBKB010000139.1 GCA_937892635.1 uncultured Clostridia bacterium | reverse complement strand
AAGGCTTTGATAAATTGGGTGCATTATTTGTCTTTATCTTTTTCGGTATTCTTCTTTGTCTGCCGTCCTTTGGGCAAAATTTTGGTTGGAAATCCAAATTGTTTATTTTCATCTTAATAGCAGCAATGCTATCGATTTTCGGCCTTTTGTTCGCGGAAAAAAAGGCGGAAAATCCGATTTTACAATGGGATTTTATGAAACGCAAGGCGTTCATTTTCTCTGTCTTCGCACTATTCTTGACACAAGGACTTATGCAGGCAAATATGACGAATATCATTGTATTTGTCAACTACACACAACCGGAAAACACCATGATATCGGGATATGCTATTTCGATTATGTATATCGGAATGGCTTTAGGTTCTGTCTTGATAGGGCCGCTTGCCGATAAATATGAGCCGAAATATGTGCTCACCGGCTCACTCACGCTCACGGGAATCGGTTGTGCGATTATGCTGTTATTCACTTCGGATTCGTCCGTGGTGTTGTTAGCCGCTTCACTTGGCATTTTAGGATTTGGATTGGGCGGTAATGCTACGATTTTTATGAAGGCAGTTCTATCGGGCGTGTCGAACGAAATGGCCGGTTCGGGAACGGGCACATATGGACTCTTCAGGGATCTGTCAGCACCTCTCGGCGTAGCAGTGTTCGTACCGTTGTTTACAAATCGTGTTACGGCAAACGTAGAAAGCGGCTTAACCGAAACGGTGGCCGCTGTAAATTCCATTAAACTTATTGGTTTTATTGAAATCATTTGTGTGGCTATCGGTATCGTTATTGTGCTTTTATTGCCGAAAATCCATAAAAAAGTAAAGGAGCAAGGACATGAGATTAAAGGATAAAGTTGTATTGGTTACAGCGTCTACCAGAGGGATTGGGCTTGCGATTGTAAAGGCCTGCGCAAAAGAAGGCGCGCGAGTTTTTATGGCGGCAAGGAATTTAGATCTTGCCAAAAGCACGGCTGATGAATTAGTGACACAGGGGTATACGGTAAAATGCGTTTATAATGATGCCGGTAAGCCGGAATCGTATGTTTCCATGGTAGAAGATGTTATAACAAGTGCAGGGCGTATTGATGTGCTTGTCAATAACTTTGGCTCATCAAACCCCGGGAAAGACCTTGATTTTCGCAACACCGATACCGAAGTTTTTCTGGATACTGTAAATATAAATTTAAGAAGTGTGTTTATGGGCAGTAAAGAAGCTGTTAAATACATGTCCAAACAAGGCGGTGGTAGCATCATTAATATCTCCTCTGTGGGTGGGATTGTTCCGGACATTTCTCAGGTGGCATACGGAACAAGCAAAGCCGCAATCAATTATCTCACCAAATTGATTGCCGTACACGAAGCGCAAAACAACATTCGCTGCAACGCCGTTCTGCCCGGCATGACAGCAACCGATGCGGTAGAGAAAAATCTAACCGAGGAATTTAGAAAGCTGTTTTTACGACACATTCCATTAAAAAGAATAGGAACACCCGAGGAAATTGCCGAGGCGGTCGTTTATTTTGCAAGTGACGAATCTGCTTATGCGACAGGACAAATACTCAACGTTTCAGGAGGCTTTGGCTTGGCAACGCCTGTATATGGGGATTTGTCGGACAAAACGAGTCGCAGATAATATCTGCTCCTCGTATTTGATGAAACATTCTATCAACAGGTAGTGATCACCTGCCTTTATGGTGATTATAATGATGATTAGTGCCGCAGCTACTATTTTCCTTCTGATTTATGAGAATCGGCATGGAAACAGGCAAAGCAGACAACGAAGTAATATAGAAAAAAGACACCCACAGGGGGTGTCTTTTTTATGTGGTTTGGGTTTAGGCCTTGTTGTCGCAGCCAAAGAGCTTGATTTTATTCATGACGGCCTTTTTGATCAGGTCGACTTTGAGGTTGCGGATTTCAAGGTAGTCGAGATTCTGGGCCAAGCCCTGTTTCATGCCTTCCACGCCGGCCAGGCACAGGTCGGTGAAAATGTTGACCTTGGCAATGCCGTTGCGGATGGTGTTACGGAAATCATCATCCGAGAGGCCCGAGCCGCCGTGCAGGACGAGCGGGGTGTCGATACGGCTGCGGATTTCGGCCAGGCGGTTGATATCGAGTTTGGGCTTGTTTTTATAAGCGCCGTGGGCGGTGCCGATGGCGATAGCCAGAGCGTCGACGCCCGTTTTATTAACATATTCTTCAGCCTCATCGGGGGTGGTGTAGCTGTCAGTTTGGGCGCCGTCATCGGTGGCAGCCAGGCCGACGTGGCCGATTTCACCTTCGACACTTACGCCCATGGAATGGGCAATTTTGACGATTTCAGCCGTCTGCTTGAGGTTCTCTTCATAGTCACCGGCTGAACCGTCGAACATGATGCTGGTGAAACCGAGTTTGAGGGCTTCGATGCAGCGGTCAAAGGTCAGGCCGTGGTCGTAATGGACGACGACGGGGACGGTGGCGCGCTTGGCAGCCTCAATGACCGAAGGGGCGAGCAGTTTGAGTTCGCCGTAGGGCAGGAGGATCTCAGCCGTGCCGATGACGATGGGGGAACGCAGTTCCTCGGCGGCGGCGATAGCGCCTTCGAGCATGTCGGTGTCGGTGGTGTTAAACAGGCCGATGCCGTAGTGTTCGCGCTGGGCGCGAGGGAGAATATCGTTGAGATTGGCTAACATGTTTTCAGCTCTTTTCTGTTATATTTTGTTTCCAGCTGGCGGATCTCGGCTGCGCTGCGCATCCCGTCGACCGAATTTTCGGAGAAGAGGTTGCAAGCGGCGGCGGCCGAGGCAAAGGCCAGAATGTCGGCATCACTCATCTTGTTGTAGATGCCGTAGAGGCAGGCGGCGCAGAAGGCATCACCGGCACCGACGCAGCCTTTGATGTCAGAGGAGGGAATGTCCAGCGAGGGGACGGCGGTGAAGGTGCCCGACCGATCCAGCACAAAGCCGGCGGCTTTACAGTGAACGATAACCTTTTCCTTGACGCCCTCCTGCATGGTCAACTGCATGGCGCGTTTGATGGCGTCGATGTCCAGCGCATCGCCCTGATAGGGAGAGATGCCCCAGATATTGCAGCACTCGATCTCGTTGAGGATGACATAGTCGCAATACTTGAGAGCGGGTTTGACAATCTTCTCAAAGCTCAGCGTGCTGCTGCTGACTACGTCGATCGAGGTTTTGATGCCGGCCTGCTGTACTTGATGCAGGAAGCGAGCCATGGCCGTGCCGTATTCGGCATCGGGGGCATCGAACCTGTCGAGTAGGAGCAGGTAGCCGATATGTAGGATATCGCAAGACAACCCATCAATATCAATATCGGCGGGCGAGAATTCGGCGTTGGCGCCACGGCAATGGAAGAAGGTGCGCTCGCCCGAGGGCAGATTCATCACGTCGCTAAAGGAGGTGTGGTTATCCGCAGACCGGGTGACACGCGAGGTGTCGATGCCGTATTCTTCCAGCTGTTCGAGGATATAGCGGCCGTAATCGTCCTTGCCGACCTTGCCGACGGCTGAGAGCGGAAGGCTCCGATCCATTTTGGCCAGGTCAATGATGGTGTTAGGAACGCAACCGCCAACGCTTTGTGAGATGGCCGTGATATCGGACAGCATCCCGATCTCGGGATAGCAGTCGATCGATTTAACAACATCGCACAGCAGATTGCCGGCAATGGTGATTCCTTTGTTTGACATAGGCGTGTCCTTAGTTGCACTCAGGCTCGAGCGGACCGGCCAGCTCATTGAGGTAGAACAGGCGACCGGGCAGGGTGGGGATAAAGGTGGAGGTGATGTGCATATCCG
>CALBKB010000138.1 GCA_937892635.1 uncultured Clostridia bacterium | reverse complement strand
CCGAGCCAAAGGTGAAATTGTACGTCATGGCCCGTGCGCAGTCGCAGTCTGAGATGATGGCGTTAATTGATCGACTAAGCGGCGAAGTCCAAGATCTTGTTATGTGATATGAATCGGAAAGGTCGTAACATTCTTATTGGTGTTGTGACCGGTATTGTCTTCCTCGGTCTCTTTATCTTTGGGCGAATTCTGTCGCCACCGGGAGAGACGGGGCAGCTTGTTTTCGACGATCCTACATTTCCCTACGTGAAGATGCATGTGCTGGATGTCGGTCAGGCTTGCGCCGTTTTTGTGGAACTGCCCGGCCATCGCACCATGCTCGTGGATGCCGGAAGCGCTTCACGAGCGGATGAGGTTAAGGTTTTTATTCAGACGCTTGGTGTTAAAAAGATCGATTATGTCATCGCTACTCATCCGCATGCGGATCATATTGGTGGCATGGATACGCTCATGGAGTCTTTTGATATCGGCAGGATGTATATGCCTGATGTAAAATCGGAAGACGGGGTGGAAACGGAGATGCTCACGCTTGCAAAGCAGAAAGGCTTGACAATTGAAAGGGCCGCTGCAGGCGTGGTTTTGCTCGATGAACCGGACCTGAGTATTGAGTTATTGGCGCCCATCCATGCGAGTTATGATGATATCAACACCTATTCTGCCGTTGTAAAAGTCTCTTATCAGAACAATACCTTTCTCCTGATGGGTGATGCAACGGCCGTTACCGAAAAGGAAATGATGCTATACGGTGCCGATCTGGATGCTGACGTGTTACTTGTCGCGCATCATGGTGCTGACACATCCACTGACAAGGAGTTTTTAGACGTCGTTTCGCCTCAATATGCCGTCATTTCGGTAGGGGAGAATAACAGTTACGGTTTTCCGTCTTCCGCCGTATCCGAACGCTTGGCGGCTAAGGGTGTGCGGGTGTATCGAACCGATAAGCACGGTACCGTCACCTTTTTAGGCAATGGTCAACGTATTGCCGTACGAACAGAAAAGCAATAAAAAAGAACCCCGATGAGTCGGGGTTCTTTTATATGAGTGTGGCATACAGAGCGCTGGCCAAAATGGATACGCCCAAGGCAATAATGATCAGCCAGACCATAATTCTCGTCCATAATTTGTGTTGTTTCAATGTCGTTGCCTCTTTCCTAGTATTTGTTTAAAGGATACTATAAAACGGGTTGTTTGTCAATATTTTTACCGCCTGCGCATATAGTGATAGTGAGAATATTTGGGGGAGGCGTATGAGTGGAAAGCAGGGAAGAGTATTTGGAAAAATTCCGTATTGATAATGAGAAAATGCTGTCTGACGCAGCCAGTCGCCTGAAAAATGAACTGGGCGAACAAAGCGGTAAACTTGATCAAATGCTGGGCGATAAACAGAAACTGGCCTCTATGGTCAACGGATTGTCTGATTCTGATTTCGGCATGCTCAAACAGGTGCTCGACAACCCGCAAATGGTAGAAAAAATACTCAGTAGCGACAAGGCAAAAAAGAATCTTTCTAAAATATTAGGGGAGCTCTAATGGAAGATATTGCATCAAAACTGACCGCCTTTTTGGAAGATGACAAGAACGTTGAGCTTCTTAAGGGAGTAGCGGAAGGCTTTAAGGGCAATACGGGCGGCGCCGATCTGGGTAGTATCGGCGCCCTGATGCAGGCGGCAGGCGGCGAAGACGACCGTGCGCGCCTGTTGCGCGCACTCAAACCCTTCGTTGCTCCCGAAAAAGGGCAAATGATGGAAGAGATCATCCGTCTTCTTAAGGTCGGTGAATTGGTCATGTTATATTTGAACGGGAGAAACGGATAGTGGAAACATTTCAAGGCGGCGACCTGTACCAAATGCAGCAGGAAGCCATTAAACGTGCCCGCGAAACGGCTCAAAAGTCAACCGTCCGCACTGAGTCATCAGCAAAAAAACCGGTGTTGTCCCATATTGGCTCGGATGAGATGCTTCTGATTGCCGTGCTGGCCGTTTTGTTACTCAACGGTTGCAACGATACGCTTTTGATATTGGCGCTTGCGTGCATGCTCATTCTGTAACGGCTGTGACGGTTTTGTCACAGCCGTTTGTACGGTTGACAAACGCGGGCGGATAGAGTACAATTTCAATAGCGTATGCGCTTGTAGCTCAGCAGGATAGAGCGTCCGCCTCCTAAGCGGAAGGTCGGGGATTCGAATTCCTTCAAGCGCGCCAATGGCGGCGAAACGATAACCGTTTCGCTGCCTTTTTCTATTGACAACTCCTATACCTCGTGATACGATGTATTGTAGAAGGGGGTATGGTATGGACATGCAATTGAAGAGAGGCCTCTTGGATGTCTGCGTATTGGCAGCCATCAAGAATGAAGATTCCTACGGCTATAAGATTATAAAAGATATGAAGCCGTACATGGACTTGTCTGAATCGACCTTATATACCATTCTCAAGCGATTGGAGGCGGCGTCTATGCTGACGGTGCGAACCGCAGAGCACAGTGGGCGGTGTCGCAAGTATTATCGTATTACGCAAGAGGGGCGCATGCGTATCGAGAATTTTAAGGATGAATGGAACGAGATGCTGTTGCTATATCGATTTGTTACCAAGGAGGATCAGACGAATGACTAAGGATTGTTTTCTTGCGCTCCTACGTCAGCGCTTGTCGGATTTGCCGCGGGACGAGGTGGAGGAACGCCTGAATTTTTATCGAGAAATGATCGATGATCGCATGGAGGAAGGGCTTTCCGAAACACAGGCTGTTGCGGCTGTTGGGACAATTGATGAGATAGCCGACCAAATGGATGTTGAGCGTTCGCCGGCCACCAAGAGCAAGCACAAGCGTCGGCTTAAAGTGGGAGAAATCGTTTTGCTGATTCTCGGTGCGCCGATATGGCTTTCCCTGCTTGTGGTGGTCTTTGCCGTTCTCTTTTCGTTATGGGTCAGTCTATGGGCCGTCTTTGTTTCGGTGTCGGCCTGCGCCGTCTGCGGTGTTGTGGCAGGGATTGGCTTTGCCGTGAATGGGCATGAACTGTCAGGTCTTGCCATGATTGCGGCAGGTTTTGTTTGTATGGGGCTTTCGATTTTGTTCTTTTATATCTGTAAGGCAGCAACAAAAGGCCTATGGCTATTGATTGGCAAGATGGTGCCCATACGTAAAAAGGGGGGAATGTGATGAGCAAAAAGATGCTGATTATTGCTATTTCTTTCATCTGTTTCGGTGCCATTCTTTTTGCGGGGGTCATGGCGGTTTTGGCATGGGATTTTACTCAATTATCAACGGTATCGTATGAAACCAACACCTATGAAGTGGTAGATAGCTATACCGCTATAGTTATAACAGCCGACACGGCGGATGTTGTATTGACGGCATCCGAGACAGGTAAAAGCATAGTTGTATGTCATGAGCAAACCAAGATCAAACACACCGTTACCGTGAGAGATGATACGCTGGTGATAGAGGTTGCGGATACGCGAAAATGGCATGAGTATATCGGCATTGCCTTTGGTGGTACGCGCATAACGGTTGAGGTTCCGTCAGATATTTACCGGGACGTTTCGGTCAAGACAAGTACCGGGGATGTGACGGTTGACAGCCTCTCCTGCGCGGGAGATATTACGATTGAAGTTTCCACAGGTAAGACTAAAATGAGCGATATCGACTGTAATAATCTTCATTTGAGCGGAAATACGGGCGATGTATTCTTGGATCAAGTCATGGTTGCACAGCATATGTCACTGATACGAAGCACGGGAGATATTTGGTTTGACAGCTGCGACGCGGAAGATATTTATATGGAAA
>CALBKB010000137.1 GCA_937892635.1 uncultured Clostridia bacterium | reverse complement strand
ATACAGGAGCGGTTGGAGCGCGAGTATAATCTTGATATCATTACCACGGCACCTTCGGTTATATATAAGTTTAAATTGACTTCGGGAGAGACGGTGTATATTGATAATCCCACCAATTATCCTTCGCCCACTTCGATTGAATATGCCGAAGAACCGATGGTTTCCGCGCATATCTTTTCACCGACGGAACATGTTGGTGCCGTTATGGATTTGTGCCAAGAGCGGCGCGGTACCTTTATCGATATGACCTATTTGGATCAGGGTCGCACTAATATTCATTATGAAATGCCGCTGAATGAGATTATTTATGATTTCTTTGATTGCCTTAAGTCACGAACCCACGGCTATGCCTCACTCGACTATGAATTCACCGATTACAAGAGAAGCAACTTGGTGAAATTGGATATACTCTTAAACGGCGATGTCATTGATGCTCTTTCCTTTATTTTGCATGCGGATCGTGCCTATCCCAAAGCACGCAAGATGGTTGAAAACCTAAAAGAGAATATTCCCAGACAGTTGTTTGAGATCCCTGTGCAGGCGGCTATTGGCGGTAAGGTTATTGCCCGAGAGACGGTCAAAGCGGTTCGCAAGGACGTGTTGGCTAAGTGCTACGGTGGCGATATTTCCCGTAAAAAGAAATTGCTTGAAAAACAAAAAGAAGGCAAGAAACGTATGCGTCAGTTCGGTTCTGTTGAAGTGCCGGCCGAGGCGTTCATGAGTGTATTGAAATTGGATGTGTAATGAATCGACAAGCTTTAGGACTTTACATTCACATTCCGTTTTGTAAGCGGAAATGTCATTATTGTGATTTCTACTCAGTGGCGGCGGATCCCGAGCGGATCCGCCGTTATGCTGATGCTGTCATTTTTGACATGGAGAAGCAAGCTGAGAAGTATCGTGATTGTTGCATTGATTCGTTATTTGTGGGTGGGGGCACACCATCTGTAGCGGGAGAACACCTCATTCGCATTTTGGAAAAGGCTAGAGAGTGCTTTACCTATACGAATGATGCCGAGATGACATGCGAGGCAAACCCGGAATCGCTGACACTCGACTTGATGATGCAACTTAAACAAGTGGGCATTAATCGTATTAGTATGGGTGCCCAAAGTTTTTGCGATGATGAATTGATGGATTTAGGGCGCTTGCATGATCGCTCACGCGTGGTAGAGGCTTGCTATCAATTGCGTCAAGCCGGGTTTGAGAATATTAATGTAGATATTATGTTTGGTGTTGGGCATCGCCTTTGTCTGAAAGATCATCGGCAAGCTTTTGCAGAAACATTGAATGGTATTTTGGATTTAGATATTCCGCACATTTCTTGTTATAATTTGACCGTGCAGGAAAATACACCGCTTTGCCGTACCATGCACGAGTATCGCTTTCCGAGCGAGGAGGAGGAAGAGCAGATGTATGATCTGTTATGTTCTCGCTTGGCTCAGGAAGGGTATGAACATTATGAGATTTCTAATTTTGCTAAAGCCGGATTTGCCTGTCGCCATAATTACAAGTATTGGAAAAGTTACCCATATCTTGGCTTCGGTCCGTCTGCTCATTCCTTTGTGGGGGGTGTTCGGTTTTACTGCCCATCAGATTTAGACAAATATTTGACAGGGGAAACCGAACTGATTTCCGAGGAAATATTAACGCCGTCGTCGTTGGCCTATGAGCGCTTGGTAATGGGGCTACGCACAAAAGAAGGTGTGCAGGATGCTGAATTGGCCGGATATTTTGATTTAAGTAGGCTAAAACAACAGTTGCAACCTCTTTTGCAACAGAATATGGTTGTTATGACGCATGATGGATTTTCGTTAACGGAAAGAGGATACCGTGTATCTAACGCGATAATTCGACAATTATCTACCTTTTATCTGGGTGATCGCTAAGCGATCGCCCTTTTCATATTTAGCCGTGGATGTGCCATACTAAAACAAAGAAAGGTATGGAGAAACTATGAAAAAGAAATTAGCGGTGACGGGTTTTTTTGTCGGCATACTCAACGGTTTAATCGGTGGCGGCGCAGGCATGCTTTGTGTCCCGCTTTTACGCAAACAACTACAGGATGAAAAGGGTGCGCACGCTTACACGGTTGCTACGATTTTGGCGGCGAGTGCTGTTAGTGTGGGGGGGTATATCTTGCATGGGCAGGTTGATTTTGGTATGTCATGGAAATATTTGCTTGGTGGCGCATTAGCGGCGCCTCTTGGCGTTTTCCTGTTAAAAAAAGCGAAGCCCTCTTTTATCAAGAAGAGCTTCGCAGTGTTTATGATCTATTGTGCAGTGAGGATATTTTTCGATGCGTGATATACTGATTGGTATAATCGTTGGCATACTCAGCAGCATGGGGTTTGGTGGCGGGTCAATTTTGCTTCTCTATTTAACGTTGATAAACGGAGTAGAGCACAAGATTGCAGCCGGTACCAATTTGCTGTTTTTTCTGCCTTGCGCCATTTTATCGACCGTTTTGTATCTCAAGCAAAAAATGATAGAGTGGCAGAAGGTGTGGCCGCTTATGGTATCGTCGGGGGTCGGTGCTGTTGGCGGTGCATTAATGGCTATGGCAATGGACGCCAAAATTATTCGACTTGGTTTTGGTGTGTTGTTGCTGGTGATCGGAATTAAGGATCTGTTTAGTCCCGCAACGAATCAACATAAGTCTGCAAAATGATGGTGGCAGCCAAGGCATCAACACTTTCTTTGCGTTTTTTGCCGCGTGTATCGGTGAAATTCATAATATTATGAGCATAACTACTGCTCAGGCGCTCATCACAGAACAGAATCTCCAGATCAAGGTGTTTCTTGACCAAGTCCCCGAAACGCCGTGTTTTTTCTGCCCTGGGCCCTTCCGAGCCGTCCATATTACGGGGAAGACCGATCACGAGTTTCTCAGCTTTTTCCGTGCGGGCTAATTGGGCGACCTTTTCGGCAGCGCCTTCGATACTAGCATCTTTAATTGTGCCGACTGGGGTGACGATGGGGCAGGTGGTGTTAACGCGCGCCACGCCGGTTCGAGCGTCACCGTAATCAATTCCTAATATAATCATATACATATTATATTTTTTTACAGTAATTTTTGCAAGTATCTTTTGCTTTTTGCTTTACAGATTTTCCAAAAAGATGTATCATATAAAGGAAAGAATTGTGAGGTGCAAGCATGGATATTAAAGTGGGCGACTGTGTGCTCATGAAAAAAAAGCATCCTTGCGGCAGTGACCGCTTTCTTGTGTTGCGCGTTGGTTTGGATTTTAAGCTTCGCTGTTGTGGCTGTGGTCATGAAATGATGATACCGCGCATTAAAATCATAAAGAACATTAAAGGTGTAGAATGATCGATAAACTCAAAAGTATTGCCGAAAAATTTATGGATATCGACAATAAGTTAATGGATCCGTCTGTCGTTTCCGATCAGGATTTGTATCGCAAGCTGATGAAGGAGCGCAAAGGACTGGAGCCGATTGTCGAAAAGTTTTATGAATATGAGGCGGTATTGGACTCGTTCCGGGAAGCGGCACAACTGCTGGAAGCGGAGCAGGATCCCGAATTTCGACAGATGGTGCAGGACGAATTTTTTTCTTGCAAAGAGAAATTACCGCAGCTGGAAGATCAGTTAAAAATACTGCTCTTACCCAAGGATGCTGATGACGACAAAAGCGCCATTATTGAAATTCGTGCCGGCGTGGGTGGGGAAGAGGCCATGCTGTTTGCCGGCGCATTGTTTCGCATGTACAGCATGTATGCGGAAACGCGCGGTTATAAGGTTGATATTTTATCAGAAAACAATACCGAGTTGGGCGGCTATAAAGAAATTACCTTCTTAGTGGAGGGTGATGGCGTATATAGTCGATTGAAATTTGAGAGCGGTGCACATCGTGTACAGCGTGTTCCCGAGACCGAATCATCAGGACGCATTCATACCTCTGCGGTTACGGTAGCGGTATTGCCGGAGGCGGATGATGTAGAGATAGTGATTGATCCTAAAGATATTCAAATCGATGCCTTTCGCTCATCAGGCGCAGGCGGTCAGCACGTCAATAAGACGTCGTCGGCCATTCGCGTTACTCATATACCAACGGGTCTAGTTGTTGAGTGTCAAGATGAGAGAAGTCAATTTAAGAATAAGGATAAAGCTCTTAAAATTTTACGTTCACGTCTTTATGATCAAAAACAAAAGGAGCAGGCAGATAAAATATCCGCAGCCAGAAAAGACCAAGTTGGGTCGGGGGACCGTAGTGAGCGGATTCGCACCTATAACTTTCCGCAGGGTCGAGTTACCGATCATCGCATAGGACTCACCCTGTATAAATTGGAATCCTTCATGAACGGCGAAATTGATGATATTTTAAATGCGTTGATTGCCAACGCGCAGGCGGAGAAATTAAAGGCCGATATCGAATGAGAAAGATAGATACAAAAATTTTACCACATTCGGAGCAGGCGCTGGAGATGGCGGCTTGTTTGATTCGTGAGGGAGAACTTGTTGGTTTTCCTACGGAAACGGTTTACGGGCTTGGAGCAAATGCTCTGGATTCCGTTGCCGTAAACAAAATATTTCAAGCCAAGGGACGGCCGCAGGATAACCCCTTGATCGTACATATCAGTGAGGGAAATGACCTGTTTCGATATGGTGCGAATGTGGATGAAAAGGCAAGGGCGCTGGCCGAAGCTTTTTGGCCGGGACCGTTAACCCTTGTGGTAAAAAGTGCGGCTTGTATTGCGCCGGAAGTTACCTGTGGGCTTGATACGGTAGGCATTCGATGCCCGGAAAATGAAACGGCACGTGAGATGATTCGCCGAGCCGGCGTGCCGATTGCGGCGCCAAGCGCTAACCGCTCGGGGCGTCCCAGTCCGACTAAGGCGCAACACGTGTATGAGGATATGCGAGGGCGCATCCCGCTAATTCTTGATGGCGGCCCTTGCGAAGTCGGCGTAGAAAGCACGGTTATTTCCATGGTTGGTGAATGTCCCATGATTTTGCGGCCGGGTATTATCGGGCGAGATGAGATCGAATCGGTCATTGGCAGGGTTGCCCTTTCTCCGTCGATTATGGCGCAACTGCCTGACGACAGTAAGGTGCAATCTCCCGGGATGAAATATCGCCATTACGCCCCCCAATCCCCGCTGATGATTGTTACGGGTAAGGAATCGGATGTGATTTCTTATATCAACCAAAAGGCAACCGAGAGTACGGGTATTCTTTGTTTTGACGGTGAAGAAGATCAATATATAAAGGGTCATGTTGTATCGCTTGGTGATGAGCATGATGCCCATTCATTGTCTCGGAATTTGTTTGCGGCGTTACGTGCGTTTGATGAAATGGATGTTACGGAGATCTTTGCACGAAATTGTCGCAATGACGGTGAGTTTCTAGGGGTATATAACCGACTATTAAAAGCGTCTGGCTTTTACAAAATTGAATTGTGAGGAGAATCGAGTGAAAATCATCGGGTTGATCGGAGGATCTGGATGCGGTAAAAGCTCGGTAGCAACTATACTTGCGCAAATGGGGCTAAGGCATATAGATTGCGATGAGATTGCGCGCCAAGTGGTGGAGCCCGATATGCCGTGTTTGCAAGAACTAGTTTCTCATTTTGGTAATGAGATTTTGCTGGATGACGGCAGGCTCAACCGTAAAGAGTTGGCGGCACGTGCTTTTACTTGTACAGAACAAACGCAAGCACTAAATCGTATTACTCATAAGTATATTTTAGCTGTTCTGGAACAGCGCGTGCAGGAAACCACCGGGAAAGCGGGCGTTGTGATTGATGGAGCAGCATTGGCAGAGAGCGGATACTTGGCAAATTGCGATTGTGTTATTGCTGTACTGGCGCCCATGTGGATGAGATTGCGGCGCATCATGCGTCGAGATGGTCTGACTCATAAACAAGCATGGCAACGCCTTAGGGCACAAAAATCGAATTCTTTCTATAAACGGTATGCCGATTATGTGATCTGCAATGGCATGAATTTTAAATATATCAAACGTAAGATAGAGAATATATACCATAAAATTTTTTCATGAACGGTAGTGGAGGAGGAAATATGATGAGTACAAATAAAACAGCAGGGGAGCAGCTGCGTGAAAAATTGTTTTATAGCCCCAAGAATGGATATGAACGTATTACAAAAGCGCAGCAAGAGCAGGCTGATGATTATTGTGTGGAATATAAGAATTTCTTAAACGTTGGCAAGACGGAACGGGAATGTGTGACATATGCGCAGCAAATGCTTGAAAAAGAGGGCTTTAAACCGTTTCGATTTGGTGACACCTACCGTGCTGGTGATAAGGTGTATTACAACAATCGGTCTCGCTCCATCGTATTTGCTATCATTGGTAAAGTTCCCATGACCGAGGGTGTTAATATCGCTGCCGCGCATGTGGATAGCCCCAGATTGGATCTTAAACCCGCTCCGGTGTATGAGGACAGTGAGCTTTGCTTATTCAAAACCCACTATTACGGTGGCATTAAAAAGTATCAGTGGACAGCTATACCGCTTGCCTTACACGGAGTGATTGCCAAGAAAGACGGTACGGTTGTTAATGTGTGTCTTGGCGAACAGGAGGATGAGCCGGTTTTCTGCGTTACCGATCTGCTGCCGCATCTATCTAAGGCGCAAAATACTAAGCCGTTAGCGGAAGCCATTGTTGGCGAGGCGCTTAATGTCTTGATTGGCAGCTGTCCGTTCTGTGATGATAAAGAATCGGAGAAGGTAAAACTGAATATCCTCAATCTGCTGTACGAAAAATATGATATTATTGAGGAAGATTTCCTATCGGCAGATCTTTGTATGGTGCCCGCCTATAAGGCGCAGGATGTTGGGTTTGATCGTTCTATGATTGGCTCGTACGGTCATGATGATCATGTCTGCGCCTACCCTGTCTTGACGGGTTTGCTGGCAACACATGGAGAAGGGAAGACCGTAATCGGCGTGTTGACGGATAGGGAAGAGATTGGATCGTCTGGTAATACCGGACTTAAAGCGGATTATTTAAAGAATTTTATTACCGAGCTTTGCCAGGGGAGCGGTGTGAATGTTCGTGAGTGTTTGCGCAACTCCAAGTGCTTGTCGGCGGATGTTAATGCCGCTTTCGACCCCAATTATCCGGATGTATTTGAGAAGCGCAACACTACCAAACTCAACTACGGTACCATTATTATGAAATATTCCGGTTCGGGTGGTAAGTATGATACGAACGATGCCAATGCTGAATTCTTGGGTGAGGTTCGCAAGATCCTTGACGAAAATCAAGTCATTTGGCAATCTGGCGAGTTGGGCAAGGTTGATGCCGGCGGAGGTGGCACCGTTGCCAAATATGTGGCAGCGATGGATATTGATGTTGTTGATCTGGGTGTTGGCGTATTGTCTATGCATGCACCGTTTGAAGTTGTCAGCAAGCTGGATGTGTATATGACTCATCGTGCGATTGAGTGCTTCTTGAACCAAGCGTAAATAAAAAGCAGAGTTAACAAAGTTAACTCTGCTTTTCTTATGAAAGAGAAACAATTAGGGCAACCCATTCGCCATCCTCTAGGCGTTCTTTGATGATATAGGAGCTCTCGTCTAAGGCATTTATCACATCTTGGGCTCGTTCGTTGATAATGCCGGAGAGGATGAGTGTGCTTTGATGGGTCATGTGTTGTTTTAGATCTCCCAACATAGATATAATCACATCTGCCACAATATTCGCGGTAATTACATGATAATATCCGGATGCGTGATCCAGCAAACTGCCGAGTTTTACGGTTAATTGATCCTGTACGGCGTTTAGTGTTGCGTTTTCAACGGCAGCTTTTACGGAAAGCGGGTCAATATCAATGGCGTCAGCGCTTTGTGCGCCAAGCAGGAGAGAGGTAATGGCTAAAATGCCGCTACCTGTGCCGATGTCGAGGATGCGATCATCGGGTTTTACATGCCGAGTCAAGGCGTCCAGGCAAAGCTTTGTGGTTTCGTGCGTGCCGGTACCAAAGGCAGCGCCGGGATCAAGCAAAACTGTCAATTCGTTTGGCTGAGCCTGATAGGGTATCCAACGGGGAACGATGGTTAAGTGCTCGTTGATGTGGACGGGTTTATAATATTTCATCCATTCCTCATTCCAGTTTTTGTCAGGTATTTCTTTTACGTCAAGTTCAAAATGAATTTGATTTTGTGCCAATAACGACTGAGCGGTTTGCGACATTTCGGCAAGATTCCGGCTAGGGGAGATGTAGAGATGGATAATGGGATCGCTATTGATTTTATCTAATAATTCTTGTTCCACAAGGTTAGTTTGTTTAACAGCTTCATTATCCATTAAATCAGAAAAATCTTCCATGAACATTCCGTCATGGTTTAATACGGTTAAAATGTCCGCAGCCAACTGACAGTCTTGCTGGGAAACGGTAATTACCAGTTCGTTCCACATAATTTTTCTCCTTTGCTTAAGGGGGATATAGAGTATTGACAAGGATACTATTTTATGATAAAATTAAACAAAATGAATATTTTGTTTAATTTGGGGGAGCAGAAATTGTCAAAATATCGATTTTATGATGTTTCCGGGCCGATTCGCGATTTTCTCATTCATGCCCAGACGATTCGTGGCAAGTCATCCAAAACGGTTGACGAATATTATTTGGATTTGCGAACATTTTTTCGGTATATTCTTTTGTCGAAAAATATTTGTTCGTCATCAGTTCCTTTTGATGAGATTGATATTAGCGGTGTTGACATCGATCTAATTAAATCCATTACTGTTTCTGACATATATGAGTTCTTTATTTATATTGCTAATGAGCGAAATAATGGTAATCGCACGCGTGCTCGTAAAGCATCAACGTTGCGGAGTTTTTACAAGTATTTAACGGTAAAAGCCGGCGTATTGGATTTTAATCCGGTTGCCGATTTGGATTTACCTAAGCCCAGACGCAACTTGCCTGTTCACTTGGAGTTTGATGAATGTTTGCGGCTTCTTGCTGCGGTAGATGGAAAAAATCGCCAACGCGACTATGCTATTCTTGTGGTTTTTTTAAATACCGGAATTCGATTATCGGAATTGGTAGGTATTAATGTAACGGACATACATGGCAATCGTCTTCGTGTCTTGGGAAAAGGCGGAAAAGAACGCGTCGTATACTTGAATGAGGCCTGTCAGGAGGCCATTGAGACATATCTGCGCGTGCGCCCCGTAGATGGTGTTGTGGATAAAAAAGCGCTATTTTTAAGCAATCGAAAGACGCGAATCAGCCATCAAATGGTTCAAAATTTAGTGAAGAAGTATATTGAAAAGGCAGGATTGGATCCTCAGCGTTTTTCTACACACAAACTGCGACACACGGCGGCTACGCTGATGTTTCAGAATGGCGTAGATGTTCGTGTTCTGAAGGAAGTGCTTGGTCATGAAAATTTAGGCACCACTCAAATTTATACACATTTGGGCAAAACGCAGCTGGAAGAGGCGGCCAACGCCAATCCGTTGGCAAAACTAAAAATGCAACAAAATCAATGACCTCTCCCCTTTTATTTGCTATAAGCCGTGTCGTTATGACACGGCTTTATTTATGCGCGGGGATGGAATTTGTTATATACGTCCTTATATCGGTTTTTAATGATTTTTGTGTAAAACTGTGTTGAGGATATGTCGGTGTGTCCCAGCATTTCCTGAATCGCTTTTATGTCTGCTCCGTTTTCTAATAGATGTGAGGCAAATGAATGACGAATGGTTTGCGGTGTAATGTCCTTATTGATGCCTGCGCTCTGGGCGTAGGCTTTAATAATTTTCCAAAAGCCTTGGCGAGTTAAACGTGCGCCATTCGTATTAAGAAAAAGGGCTGTATTTTCTTTATGATCGACCATAAGCGGACGAATTTTGGTTATGTAATCTTCAAGAGCTTTTGCGGCAGTTTTGTGCATGGGGACAATGCGTCCGCCCGTGCTGCCGGTACAATGAATAACGCCGAGATGGATGTTAACATCGTGAATTTCAAGGTCGACAAGTTCGGTTACTTTCATGCCGGTTGCATATAGCAGTTCCAGCATGGCCTTATCTCGAAAGCCCTTAGGGTTAATGCATTGTGGTTGATCTAACAGCAGGCTGACTTCTTCGGCAGTTAAAATATTGGGCAGCTTTCTGCCGGATGAATGATGCTTTATGTTTTTTGCCGGATTTTCGGCGATTTTTCCTTGAACCATTAGGTATTGATAGAAGCTGCGGATGGATGATAGATTGCGTGCGATCGTGCTTTCCGATTTGCTTGCGTCTTTTAATGTATTGAGATAATGGGTTAGCGTGTCCTTCGTTGCTACGAGCGGATCACTCTTACCGCTTACAATTAGGAATGAGAAATAAGCATCCAAGTCGCGACGATAGGATGCGCAAGTGTTCTTTGTTGCATTTTTCTCTTCCTTAATATAGGAGAGGAACCCGGTTAAAATTTTGTCCATATACAGTCCTAACAAAACAAGTTAATTACATTTTTTGTTACAAAAATATCGAATAAGGTAGTTAGAAAAGAGACGCAAAAAAGAATCAGAAAGGTTAGACAATAAGCCTTCATATTGCTGTTGTGGTGGTATTGGTCGGTGGTGCGCTGACGAAATGAGCGTGATTTGAGAAATGCAAGATAGGAACCCACTAACAGGGCTACGGAAAATATATAAAATTGAGGGGTAAGCCCGAGAGCGCATACTAATATGCCGCGTGTTCCAAATACAGAATAAAAGAAAGATGCAGTAAATCCGTAGGAAAATCCTTTAACAAAGAGAAAAACCGGAATAAATACATAGCCATATACCGATACGCCAAGCAAAAACAGACCGGAATAAAATAAAAAATTTATGATGAAATGATTGAGCAGAATGTTGGCTGTTGGCGCAGATTGATTGATCCCTTGTGCGTATCCAATCAAGACATTTTGCACGTCTGCTGAAAATGAAGGAACCAGGCTGCCGGTTATCACTCCGAAAAATAAGGAGCTAATCAGGAGTAAACCGATTTTGCGCTCTGTGGTTATGTGGAGACGATGAAAACGTCTCTTCCCTATTTTAAGTTTCACGCTGTATCCGCCTTTATCGAGTTATAATTCAATATATTCGTTGGCGGACAAGGATATGTTATCGGCCTAATTCGTCGGCTCTCTTGGTACAGGCAGCCATGGCATCAAAGATGATCTTATCAAATTGATAATTTTCAAAAACCTTCAACGCTTCCAGTGTGGTGCCGCCGGGAGATGTGACCATGCGAATCAGCGCCTCCGGGTCCATGTTTGACTCCAAAAGCATCTTTGCGCTGCCTATCATTGTATGGGCAAATAACTCCAATGCGCATAAGTCATCAATACCCTGCTTTTTTGCATAATCAACAACGGATTTAGCAAATAAAAACAAGTAGGCGGGGCTACTGCCGTTAATGCTGATTGACGCGTTCATTTGCCTTTCTGGGATGTCGCGCAGATGGCTGGCGTCGGATAAGAGGGACTTTACAAATTCGAGTTGCGTCGGACTCGTCTGCTCATTGGCGCAGACGGTTGTTGCGCCATGGCCCAGCATAACGGGCGTATTGGGCATAATGCGAACGATGGCAATTGATCCGTTAAGTTTATGGGCAATATATGTCGTGGAAATACCGGCCACCATAGTGATAATTGTTTTCCCGGTCCAGTTTACATGGGCATGTTGTAACTGATCCAGTACTGAGTCAATAACTTGAGGTTTAATGGCAAAAAAAAGATAATCGCATGCCGTTACGAGTTCTTCAAGCGAAGGACAATAGTTTACACTTCTCCCAAAACGCTCGCACTTGGACTTATCAATGTCAAAGGCATATAGCTGCGGATGGTCTTCGCGTGACAGGATACCGCTTATGATAGCGCCTGCCATGTTTCCTGCGCCAATAAAACCTACTTTGGTGTTCATAATTATGTCTCCTATTTAGGGGTGGGTGCTTATTACTATAATACAACTCATCAAATATTTCAAGAGTTTTTTCAAAAAAAATTATTTTTAACAATATTATGTCTACTTATTTATGTAAACAAGCAATAGGCATTGAAAAAGGATTGCAAACAGATACAAGATATGCTATACTAAAACAAAATTGATACAAAGGAGACACTCTTATGTTTTGTTCACAATGTGGAAAGCAAAATTCGGATCAGGCGAATTTTTGTCAATATTGCGGATCGGCAATGATGGGTCCTTCCCCCTCCCCTGTTGGCGAGGTATCGGTTATTGATCCGGTGGTCGTTTCACAGGCTGAGCATGATGAAGCAAAAAGCAAAAACGGCTTAGCAATTATTGGTTTGATTGCGGCTTGTATTGGTTTGGGACTAAGTGTGGTTTTTTATATGATTGGCGGAATGTTGTTGGGCATCCCCCTTTGTGTGGCCGGCATTGTATTGTCTGCCATAAGTTTGAAAAGAGCAGCATCCAAAGCACTGTCCATTACCGGCTTGATTATCGGTATCGTGGGTGCTGTATTAGGATTTTTCATGATGCTGATCTTTTTTGCTTTGCTCGATAATGGATGGAGTTTCGCATACTTCATTGAGGAAATGTTAGAAGAATTGTTAGAATTTTAAAGAAAGAGCCATCCGATTGGATGGCTCTTTTTATTGAATGGCTGATAAATACAAATGATATAGTGGCGAAACGGTTTTCCAAACAGAGGCGATCTCATCTGTTAGATCTGAGGAAAAATACAAATCGTTAGGAGTGTATTTAGCAATTAGACATAAGCGTTTTCTGTTAAGATAATCCTTGGCTTCTTCGGGTAAGTTCGGATAATGATCTCTTTTATAAAGTTCTCCCTCGATGTGTATGCGAGGGTCTTTTTTTATGTTTTTGGCAATGGCAACAAAGGCATCAACATCGCGTAGAATAGCTTGTCGAAAGGCCGACATGCCGGCGTTTGTTGCGTGGTAGGCAAAAAATCCGCAGTTCCAACCGTTGTATGACGCGTTGAAAAAGAGCCCGGGGGTATCCTTGTCTTCTTGCGAAACCGAGGCGCAGAAATGCAAATACATATAAGTTTTGATCGGATACCGTTTTCCGGTATATCGAAAATCATTAAATGCGCGGGAAATACAACGTGTAGGTGTTACGCAGATATCGGAATCGATGTGTTGTGCAATGGAAACCAAGTCGAGATGTAGGGCTTGTAACGGTGTTTTTACGTAGTTTTGATACTTTTCCTTATTCTTTTCATAGAATGACTTGCTGTTATCAAGGCTGGCATTCCAGAAATATTCGTTTGTTTGTTCACTAAAACCGTTAAAATTCATAGCATATCCTTATTGTGCACCGTAGGCAATCAGCTCGTCGGCGGTTTTGAGGGTGGTGTCGGTGATATCGGCGCCGCCAATAATGCGGGCAACCTCCTGCCTGCGTCCTTGGGCATCTAGGGTGGTGACTTGGGTATAGGTGCGAACATCATCTGCATGCTTCGATATGAGCAAATGATGATCGGCCATGGCGGCAATCTGTGCCAAATGGGTGACGCAAAGTACCTGCGACTGCTTCGATACGGCTTTAAGCAAAACGCCGATTTTTTGAGCCGTTTTTCCGCTCACACCCGAATCAACCTCATCAAAGATCATCGTGTCAGTCTCCTGACGTTCAGATAGTACATGTATGATTGCCAACATGATGCGGGATAATTCACCGCCCGACGCAATTTTTGCTAACGGTTTGGGCGGTTCGCCGGGATTGGCGGAGATAAAGAATTCAACATCATCATGTCCGGTTTCGGTATATTTTTTGCTGGGTGTGATGCTTACGGAAAAGCGGCACTTTTCCATGTCTAAGAATGCTAGTTTTTCCATGATGCCGATAGATAGGCGTTTGCCGCATTCTTGGCGAGCTGATGTCAGTTCGGCGGCTTTTTCAGCCAATTGGCCGGCAAGTTCTTGAAAAACACGCTCTTGCTTGATTAGGTTTTCCTCGTTAAGTTCTAACTTATCTAATTCGGCTTGGGAGCGATCCAATTCGTCAAGCGCGGCATCCACAGAGCCGCCGTATTTGGTCTTTATGCGCTTGATTTCACCAAGACGCGTCTCAATCTCGTCCAGCTCACCCGGCTTGTAGAACATGTCATTTTTCGCTTCTTGAAGCGAACGGATAGCTTCGTCTGCTATTGGGGTAATAGTGGATAATAGTGTCGCGACTTCAGACAGTTTTGAAGAATAGGAAGCAACGCGTTCAAGCTCATGCTGGGATTTGAGTAATAGATCATACACCGATTCATCACGCAGCGAGAGCATGTCCAAACTTTGCGTAAGCGCACCGGTGATTTTTTCGGCATGTGCAGCAGCGTTGCGTTTTTCGATTAATTCTTCCTCTTCTCCGCGGATTAAATGTGCTTGTTTAAGTTCTTGAACGCGATAAGCCAAATAATCTTGTCGGTCGGCTTTGTCTTGCTCAATTTTTTTTAGGCGCAGTAGCTCGTGTCGGGCCGCGGTAACATCCTGATATAGCAGATGATATTCATCTAACAGTTTCTCGTAGTTGCCGTAACTGTCGATATAGCGAATATGGGTAGATGGATCCATAATTTGTTGATTCATGTGCTGACCGTGAATATTGACCAGACAGGCCGCTATATCTTTGAGAACGGCAACTGACACGGGGCGACCGTTGATCTTGGCGCTGCCATGACCGTCTATCCGAAAAGTACGTTCAATTAATAGGTTTCCGTCCTCATCCGGAGAGATGCCGTGGTTTGATAGTGCATCCTTGAGGTAGGATTCGGTAACGGAAAAGGCAGCAGCCACAAAGGCACGATCGGAGCCTGTGCGGATCATATCACGAGAGGCTCTTTGGCCAAGCAAAAGATTGAGAGAATCAATGATTATGGATTTGCCGGCACCGGTTTCACCGGTGAGTATGTTAAACCCACCGGTAAAGTCGATTTCCGCTTTTTCAATAACGGCTACATTTTCAATAAATAACTTTTCAAGCATGGCCTTCTCCCAATAGAGGCAGTGTTATTGAAAGATTTTTTGCAGTTCAAACAGTAATTCTTTTGCTTCGTCGTTGGTGCGAATTGCTAAAAAGATCGTATCATCACCGGCCAAAGAACCGACAACGCCATCAAAGCTCATCGTGTCAATAGCGGCACAAACTGCTTGAGCCATGCCGGCATAGCATTTAATGACAATGAGGTGACCGGCAATATCGATACTGCGTATGCCATCGCGAAGAATGCCTTGATAACGTTCGGATTGATGGGTCGTATCGGATGATGATTCGACGTCATAGCGAGAGCGGCCGCTTTTGTCAAGTCGTTTAAACAGACGCAGTTCTTTGATGTCGCGCGATACCGTTGCCTGGGTGACGGTAAAGCCGTTGGCGCAGAGACGATCCAACAGTTGCTCTTGTGTTTCAATGGGTTCGGCTTGTACTAATTGCAGAATTTTCATGTGTCTTTGATGTTTCATTTTTGGTGATCTCCATTCACTAGTTTGTGATTGAGTATGTGATAAAAATTGAGGTTCTTGATTTTAATAAGCCGTGTTACGTGGGATGCGCGATGGATCTCAATGGTATCTCCGTGGCATAACGGCAGGGTTTGATAGCCATCGACAGTAAGTTGTGCATCACGTTGGACAAGGTTGATCGGAGTAATGCGGATACAGGAATCAGACGCAAAGACTATGGGGCGGACACCCAAAGTGTGCGGGCAGATTGGTGTTAGAATAAGTGCTGTGCTGGTGGGTTCCAATATTGGACCGCCTGCCGAAAGCGAGTATCCTGTAGATCCGGTTGGTGTGGAAACGATTAGGCCGTCGGCCGAATAAGCGGCTATGGGCTGTTCATTGGCAACACCATCCATGGTGAACATTCCGGCAGGAACTTGGAATACGTACTCACCCTCTTCGGTAAACTGCTGCTCGAATGTCACGGTAATCTTGTTGTCGGCCAAAGCGGCTGTACCCTCTATATCACTGCCACCAGGAAGGTATGCGGTAACCTTGGGTCCATTCTCTATGAGCTTCACCTCCTTGACATTGCTGAAGGTAATCTCGAGATTGCCGAGTTCCTGCACCTTGCTG
>CALBKB010000136.1 GCA_937892635.1 uncultured Clostridia bacterium | reverse complement strand
GAGCTGGCGTGCATTGCGGGTCAGCTGGCTGGCTGTTCCGGAGCTTCCGGTCTCCGCTGAATCCGCGTGGTGGGTCTGGCCCAGGGCGACCACGCGGCAGAACGCGGCAAAGCGCTCCAGTGCCACATCGAACTCTCCTTCGAAGGCTCCGGAGAGGATGGTATCGGCCATGGCCTTGGTCTGCCGATCGAACCAATCCTGATTCTCGGCGGCGGCACGGTTGATACCCTCTATATAGGCGATGACATCGTCTTTATGAAAACCGCTGATGGCGGTGCGGAATAATTGTTCGACTGCCATGATCGTGCTCCTTTTTAGGCATAATAACGCAATATATAAGTATGATAACACAATTTTCCTGACCTGGCAAGGGTAAACCAAAAAAAATACTCGTCGTTTCGACGAGTATTTTCGTTTTATTCGAGCTCTTGTTCGAGGATTTGGGGGTTATTGAGCAATTTTTTCATATAGCGCACACAACGGGCAAAGTAGAGTCCGTCGCAGATGCGTTCATCGACGGTCAGCCCCAGTTGCAGCAGTTTTTTGATGGTGATATGGTCTTTGCCGTCAACGACGGGAACGTAGCGTTCCTTGCCCATGGACACAAACTGACTGCAAGTACCGAACTTGTAAATATGATGCAGTACCGTTCCGATGCCCAGCGATTTGAGGTTGGTCAGGTAGAACGAGGTGTGGAAGGGCGAGGCCTCGATAATATCTTTGGGCAGGATATTATGGCGATCCATCCACATGAGAAAGCGAACGACCGGCTGATACAAAAACGGCGGGATGGCCATGATGATACGGGCCAGCTCGTCAACATCGTTGGAATCGCCCACCGAGGTGTTTTCGTCGATGGCAGCGTCAAGCTTGGCGGCGATTTGGGCGAGGGTTTCGGTGCCGGTAAAGTTGAGCTTGACCACCGTTTCGGCCGTTTCACCGCGCAGAGAGCGATGGACGTTAAAGCAGGCGGTGATGCTGTTGCGCTGATAGAGCTTACCGTTGACGATAAAGCGGTTGAGTTCGGGGAATTTATGCAGGGTGCGCACAAAGGCGGCGATGAGAATGTGCATATAACTTAAGGAGGAGGCAGTATAGTTCCGGATATAGGCGTCGAGTATGGAACAGTCAACCTCTTCAAAGGAATAATTTAAGGCGTCGGTGCGCTCATACATAATATAGGGCATGATCCGCATAATCGGCTCTTGGTTTTTAACGGCCACGCCGTCACAACGTTTTGCCATGGTTTTCATCCTTTACATTCATAGTCTGTTAACAACTTATTTAAGGATACCACATTTCGACAAAAAATACAAGAGATAAATTTACGCGGGTATTGCCAGAGGGGAGAGGAGTATTATATAATATACAAAAAAAGGGGGTGAGTGCTGATGGTGCCGGCATACGTGGCAGAGGCTATGCGGATATTGGAAAGGGCCGGACATGAGGTGTGGACGGTTGGCGGGTGCGTGCGCGACCGTTTGCGCGGGCAAGAACCGTCGGATTATGATTTGACCACCAGCGCCACGCCGGAGCAGATGCAGGAGCTGTTTGGTGAATATCGCTGTATTCTGGCGGGGCTGGCTCACGGCACGGTGACGCCCATTATCGACCATCAGCCTATAGAGATCACCACCTTTCGCACCGAGAGCGGATATCACGATCATCGGCGGCCGACTCGGGTGGTTTTTACCCGAAAGATAGAAGAGGATTTGGCGCGGCGGGATTTTACCGTTAATGCCATGGCGTGGCATCCCGAGAGGGGGTTGTGCGACCCCTTTGGGGGCGAGGCCGATTTGGCGGCGAGAATGATTCGGGCGGTAGGCGAGCCGCGGCGGCGGTTTGATGAAGATGCCTTGCGCATCTTGCGCGCCTTACGGTTTGCCGTGAAGCTGGGGTTTGCCATAGAAGAAAAGACGGCGCAGGCCATGAACGAGGCAGCGCCGACACTGGTGCATATTGCTGCTGAGCGGATCACCGCTGAGTGGCGGGGAATACTGGGGCAATCCGATTGCGCTCGATTATACCGACCTTTTTTGGGTATATGGCAACAGGCGTTGCCGGGGGTTGCGCTTGAGCAAGCGCAGGAATTGGCGGCACCGTTAGATTTTTTGTTGCGGTTGGTGTTGTTGTGTTATCGGTCGGGTCGGGATGTGACCGAGCGGTTGCGGCTGACCAAGGCGGAGAGAAAGAGGATGCTGCG
>CALBKB010000135.1 GCA_937892635.1 uncultured Clostridia bacterium | reverse complement strand
ATTTAAAAACAATTGGAAATTCTACTCATAATTTCTACAAAAAGTGTGATACTAATATCACATTAAAATTGTAAAAAGAGGAGATTTATATATGAAAGCAACCGGAATAGTTCGTAGAATAGATGATTTGGGAAGGGTTGTTATACCGAAAGAAATAAGACGCACTATGCGGATTCGTGAAGGAGACCCCTTGGAGATCTTCACCAATCGCGAGGGCGAGGTCATCTTCAAGAAGTACTCGGCTATGGAGAGCATCAGCCAGAAGGTGCAGGTCTATGCAGACGCCCTTTCGCGCGCTACCGGCATACCTGCCGCCGTTTGCGATCGGGACACCGTGCTGGCCATCGCCGGGCTGCCGAAGAAGGACTATCAGGATAAGGGCATCTCGGAAGAACTGGCCGATCTGATGCACAAGCGCTCCCAGTTTGTCCGCAAGGCGGGCGATGCCGCCAAGGTCATGCTCACCCATAACGGCAACGCCGCCGTATCGGTCGCTCTCCCCGTCATCTCAGAAAGCGATTGCAACGGCGCCATCGTCCTGATCACCCCTGATAACGGCGCCATCGCCACCGAGCCCGATATCCGTCTGGCCTCTCTCCTGGCCGCCGTCCTTTCGGGTGAAATGGCGGAATAACCCTCTCTCGCATGCGCGCCTATACGAGCGAATTGTTTATGCAGCGCCATTACACCACATAGTGTTGCATTTGCCGGTGTTTTACGCAAAAAAGGGGACTCTACTGTTCGTAGAGTCCCGATTTTTATTTTGCAGCCTTTTCGGCGGCCTTAGCGAGGGCCTTGGCGGCCTTGTCGGCGAGAGCCTTGAAGGACACCATATCGGTCAGAGCGATCTCAGCGAGCATCTTGCGGTTGAGCTCGATCTTAGCGAGTTTGAGACCGTGCATGAAAGTGGAGTAGTTCATACCGCACATTTTGGCGGCGGCATTGATACGGGTGATCCACAGTCTGCGGAAATCTCTCTTCTTCTGTTTTCTGCCGATGTAGGCGTTCGCCATGGAACGCATAACGGCGATATTGGCGGTACGGAACTGCTTGGATTTTGCACCCCAGAAGCCCTTAGCCTGCTTCATGATTTTATTTCTGCGCTTACGGGTAGCCATTGCGCCTTTAACTCTAGCCATTTATATCAACTCCTTCGTATCTTCTTCTTATTTGTAGGGGATCAGCTGTTTGACGGCGTAAACGTTGGTCACGTCGGCATAGGCGGCCTTGCGCAGATTTCTCTTACGCTTGGTGGATTTCTTGTTGAGGATGTGCGACTTGTAGGCGTGGGCTCTCTTTACCTTGCCCTTTTTGGTCAGATTAAATCTTTTCTTAGCACCGGAATGTGTTTTAAGCTTAGGCATAATTAAGCTCCTCTCTTAATGTAATTTATTTATTCGACTTTGCCGCAAGAAACATCGTCATATTACGGCCCTCTAATTTAGCGGGCTTTTCGACAACGCCGACATCGGCCAGGATCGCGGCAAATTTCTCAAGCAACTGAACACCGATCTCGGTGTGAGCCATCTCGCGGCCACGAAAACGGACGACAACCTTGACCTTATTGCCATCGCCCAAAAAGCGCTTGGCATGGTTGGCCTTGGTGTTGATGTCATTGTCTTCAATCTTGCAGGAAAGCTGGACCTCTTTGACTTCCACAGTCTTCTGATTCTTGCGCTGTTCTTTATCGCGCTTCTGCTGCTCAAAGCAGTACTTGCCATAGTCCATAATGCGACCGACCGGAGCGGGCGTGGCGTTGGGCGCGATAAGCACCAAATCCAACCCCTGAGCCTCGGCCATCTCCAAGGCACGCTTGGTGGCGATTACGCCCAGCTGGCTGCCGTCGGCATCAATGGCGCGGATCTCCTTGACTGTGATCTCCTCGTTGATGAGCAAACTCTTTGTCTTGATGCAAGACACCTCCAAACATAAAAAAATACGGAAACAGAATGTTCCCGTACACAAAAAAGCCCTATGGCCTTCTTTCCTATTGACCGACAAACCTGCGTTCGGCGGTGAGAACGGGACGTTCTGCTTTATTGCTCACTTAGTATACCCCTTTGCCCGCCGCTTGTCAACCTTTTTTTGAAAAATTCTCTTTTGCGACATCTTTTTCTCCCGTCCCTCTCTACAATAGGATCGGAGGTATACGAACATGCTACAAACGAGAAGACGAATTCAAACCAAACCGCTGACCGATTGGGTATCCGCCATCGGCCAGCCTATCCTTGCTGCCCTCTGCGGTCTGCTCGCTGCCAATGCTGCCCTGCCTTTCGGGCTACTCCCCTTCGGCGTGGCCGCCGCCTGCCTGTATTTCGATCACGCCCACATCCCCTTCATCCTTGCCGGCGGCGCTATCGTTGGTTATCTGCTGCAAGGCCCGGCGGGACTGATCTACATAGCCGGCATTCTACTGGCCCTGCCGCTACGTCATATTCTCACCATCCTCTTCCGCCGCGCCTCACGCCAAACCGTCTCCCTGCTCACCGCCGCCGCCAGCCTGACCTTCGTGCATCTGCTCACGGCATCGGCGTCCGGCTTTTTGCCCTTTGACCTACTTACCGGAGCCCTCTCGGTAGTGGCCGGCGTGCTTTATGCCTTCTTCGCCTGCCTATGCCTGCCAGCCGCCCTCAAAAGCGAAACGCGCATTTCGGGACTAACCCAAACCGAATCGGCCGCCCTGCTCATTACCCTGTGCGTGCTCCTGCTGCCCCTGACCCGTTTTTCCTTTTTCGGCGTCACCCCCGCCCGTATGACCGCCGCCTTTTTGGTGCTTTGCTTTGCCGTCTACGGCGGTGCCGCCATGGGCGGTATGGGCGGTGCCATCGTAGGCACTCTCCTCTCCTTTGCTGACCCCAGCACCAACCACATCATCGCCGCCTATGCCGTGGGTGGGATTTTGGCAGGGCTGATCGGACGCAAGGGCCGCCTGCGCACCGTGACCGTCTTCCTGCTGGGCGTGTCGGTGCTCTCCTTATATATTAATGGGTCCACCGCCGCACTGGCCACCCTGTGCGAGGCCTCGCTGGCCTGCGGTGTATTTGCCTTACTCCCCGAAAAGGCCTCTGCTGCCCTCTCTCGGCTGCTCACTCTCAAAGCCGCCACTGACGCCGGTCAGTCGAGCGCTCTGTGTACCTATCTGTCGGGTCGCTTATCCGCCACAGCCCAAAGTCTTGACCGCATCTCCCGTACCCTCACCCCCAACGATCAACCTCTGGGCACCACCGACCTTCGCGCTGCCCTCGATCAGGCCTGTGAAGCCACCTGCCGCCGCTGCGCACGCAGCACCTCCTGTCACATCGCTCATGGATTTGATACCGAAAAGGTATTCGGCACGCTGGCCGACACCCTTGCCTCCCACCCCGCCGCATCCGGTGACCTGCCCAACCATTTCAAGGAGCGTTGTCCGTCCTGGCAAACACTGCTTGACACCGCCAACGGTCTGGGACTGACCCACCGCGCCACTGTGCAAAACCGACGGGAAAGCGACCGCAACAAAACGGTGCTGGCCGCCCAATACGCCTCCCTCTCTCAACTGATCGGGGAACTGGGCGAGCAGATCGAACAACCGCTGCGCTTTGACGAGGCGCTCACCCGTCGCTTAGAAGAATATTTTGCCGCCAAGCACTGTCGTGTGCGTTCCCTGCTCGTCTATCGTGACCGCCATGACGGCCTATATATCAAAGCAGACCTGGGCATGCACGCCGCCCCCTCCGACCGCCGCACCCTATCGGATATCAGTGCTCTGTGCGGCGCCAATATGACGGTGCTTACCTGTTCCCCTGACAAAGACGGCTGGCATCTGCTGCTTGGTCGACGTGAAACGTTCAAACTGGAAGTGGCCGCCGCTCAACAGTCCAAAAGCGGTGAACGCGCCTGCGGCGACGCCTATACCCGTTTTCGCCCCCGCGCCTATCATCAAACCATCGTTCTCTCTGACGGCATGGGCTCGGGCGACGAAGCACACCGCCAAGCCGTGCTGACCTGCGAGATCCTCGAAAGCATCATGAACAGTGGCTTTTGCACCGAAAAATCCCTGCGTCTGCTCAATTCCACCCTCCTGCTCTCAACCGATGCCCAGATCTTTTCCACTCTTGACGTGGCCGATTTTGACCTCTTTTCAGGGCGGGTCGATCTCTATAAGCTGGGCGCATCCGACACCTTCGTCCTGCGCGGCGGGCG
>CALBKB010000134.1 GCA_937892635.1 uncultured Clostridia bacterium | reverse complement strand
TTGCGGGCAGTGAGGTAGTCCTCGTAGTCTTCTTTCAGTTCCTTGATGCTGGCGCGCGCAACATTCAGGAGCTTTATTTCCATTTCTGTGGAACTAACACCATCGGCAAACCCTTCCACTATATTCTGCTTGCCCGACCTGGCCGCCTGTACCATCTGGTCTACGGTGCGGTCTCCAACCTTCAGGAACCGCTTGGTGAAGGCAAACGTGAGCTGGTAGAGAACGACCGTCTTCTTGTAGAAGTAGAGTTCTTCCCAGTTTGCCTGGCGGCGAAGGAAATGGTGAGCGGGCATAGGGTGATTTGACTTTATCGTGTTTTTAGAAGGACTAGAATTAACTAGTAGTACTAGAAATTCTAGACTGACTAGACAGACTAGATAAACTATATTCTCTATGATTTACTGGAACTCTCCACCGTGGGAGTCTCCTGTTTCAATCACTATCAGGTTTGGGTCTATGGGGTTAACGTTCAGTGTGACGGAAGTGTGCTTGCCGGCAGCGATGCTCACGGCAAAGCCGCCGTTGAAGGCGTCGCCGGCGCCGGTGGTATCGATGACATTGACGCTGAGCCTGGGAACCAGCTCGCTCTTTACGCCGTCGGTGGCGAAAGCGCCCATCGAGCCCATGGTGATGACCACGTTCTTCACGCCCTTCTCCAGGAAAACCTTCGCTGCCTTCTGTGCGTCCTCGAGGGTTTTGACCTCAACGCCGGTCAGCACCTGCGCCTCCGTCTCGTTGGGGGTTACCATATCGATCTTGGCGAGTATCTCCTCCGGAACCTCGCAGGCGGGCGCGGGATTGAGCACGATCTTCACGCCGGCCTTGTGAGCGATATCGATCACCTTGTACTGGGCGTCAAAATTGATCTCGTGCTGCAGAAGCAAAATGGAAGCGTTCTCAATCAGCGAGCGGCACTTTTCCACCTCGTCCATGGTGATATTGGCGCAGGCGGCGGGCACCACAACGATTTCATTCTGAGCGGATTTCTCATCCACCAGAATGAGTGCCACACCCGTTTCGCGCGTCTCATCTTCAAGGATGTAATCGGTATTCATGCCCTCACCCTTATAAAAATCCAGGGCGACCTGGCCGAACACGTCCTTGCCCACCTTTGTCACCAGCGTCACGTCAGCGCCGGCGCGATGGGCGGCCACGGCCTGGTTGCTGCCCTTGCCGCCGGGACCCATCTTAAAGGAAGATCCAAGAATGGTCTGACCCGGTACCGGAAGGCCTTCGGAACGGCCGGTGAGGTCGACAACAAAGCTGCCGAATACAACAATAGGTTTTCCCATGGGAATTACCTCCTTCTGGTAATTTCATTTTCGAGGGCGACGACATTTTAACCTATACTACCACAGTTTTTTGCAGATGGCAAGTACAAAAGTACATTTGCCTACGAAATAAATACAGAAATTTGCGGAAAACAAAAAAAGAGGGGGCGTAACGCTCCCTCTTCAACTGCGGATCTCATATGCAAAAGGCGGCAAGCCTAACCGATTACGAAATTTGATTTCATCATCCATCACCTCGTGCATCATTGCCAAATGCCTATCAAATTCCTTGGACATCGTATGCTCGCCGGTAATAATGACCTTGTCGGCATCACATTCGCTACGGATCAAATCCCAAAAGGCATCCCAATTTGCTCCATACCATTCGGGGAAACCAAAGGCAACACGGATGCGCTCGTGCAGATCGTCCCAATACCGGCAACCAGTCAAGTCCAAATATACCGTTTTCATGTCGACTCTCCTCTGCCGTATGTATACTCATAGTATCTCCTGTATTCTATCACATGTTCTCCTTAAAAACAAGGGGACGGCTGTGCCGTCCCCTGTCCTGTTTAGCTGAGGTAGATCGTTTGCCCCGGCCGGATGAGGTTGGGGTTTGGGATCTGAGGATTGAGCGCCGTCAGTTGGGCGAGAGTCAGCCCGTTTTGGGCGGCGATGGCCGAGAGGGTGTCGCCCGCCGCCACCGTGTAGGTGCGGCGCTGGGTCGAGGGGGCGGCGATCCAGCCGGTCACCTGCCCCGCCACGCCGATGCGGTCGGGGGCGTTGGTGATGCGGATGCGACCCTCTACCGTCTGCTCGTCCCAGCGCCAGTAGGCGCCGCTGATGAGGCTGACGGGACGGGCGGCGGTCGACGAGGCGTAGAGCGGCTCGTCGGTGAGGGTCAGTGCGCCCTCGTCACGCGGTTTGAGGCGCACGCCTTGGTCGGTCGCCTTTTGCTGCTGGTCGGGGTAGAGATAGGTGACGGTGCGGGGATCGACGGCGTAGCGGCTCTTATCCGACAACCGCCAGGCGGTGTAGGTGCGGGGGGTGATCCAGGGTTCGTAGTGCAGATGCACCCCCGTCGCCTGCCCCGTATCGCCCATGATGCCGAGGATTTGGCCTTGGGCTACCGTCTGCCCCCGTTTTACGCTCAGCGAGCGCAGGTGCCAATAGACGGTGTAGACGTACTGTCCCCCCACGACGGTGTCGTGGCGCAGCACGGCATAGACGGCGCCGTAGACCGACTCGGTGCCGGCGGCCACGACGGTGCCGTCGGCGGCGGCGCGAATGGGGACAGCCGGGTCGTTGCGCCAGCCCAGGTCGATGCCGCGATGGGCGTTTGAGTAGCCTTGGGTAATGCCGACAAAATCAACGGGATACCGTAGGGTCATAAGATGCCTCCTTTGGCTTGTCGTAGGTCAGCGCCTGCGCGCTGTCGCGCAGACCGGCGGTGGTGGGGTCGTTGATGACGTTCCAGACCGACAGCAGCATGGCCGCCACCGTGACGGGGCTGGACAGGCTGTGGACGATGACCTGCCACAGCGCGGCCCAAGAGGTCATCTGCTCCCACGAGAGCCCGACCGAGGTGAGCATGGGCAAAAACAGCGCCATGACCACCTGCCCCCAGAAAACGGGGTTTTTGATGCGCACCAACCAGTTGATGCCCAGAAAATGTTTCATGGTGTTCCTCCTTGGATATACCACAGCACGAAGCCGAGCAGGGCGGCCACCAACGAGCCCGAAATGCCCCACAGGGCGCGAATGAGGGATTTGAGGGAGGCGTCGAGGGTGGTCAGTTTCTCGTGCATGCGTGCCGACATGACGGCCAGCTCGGAAAAGCTGCGGCGCTGACCGTCGCGGTCAAGTTCGAGTTGTTGCAGGCGGGCGTCGATACGCTCGAAATGCTCGCGGCAAACGGGAAATTCCTGCTGTTCCATACCGTTACACCACGATGTCGAGCAGTTTGAGATAGTATTGGTCGTTGAGGTCCTTATGCGCCGTCTCCAGATAGGGACGGGCCACCTCGACCAACTTCTCGCCTGCCTTGGCGCCCGCCACCAATTCCTCGAGCTTGCCCTTGAGCCAGTTGTATTTCTGACGGTCGGTGCCGTTGGTGGGATAGCTCGATTGCCCCGTCGAGGTCTTTGGGGTGGTGGTCGTCTTCTTGGTCGCCTGCGCCTTGATCTGCGCCTCGGCCGCCTTGCGCTGCTCCTGCGAAAATCGCTGCTGTTCTTTCATTAATAAAGTATATGCATTGTCCTGCGCCTTGGTGTCGGCCTCTTCCAGCTTAGCCATGTCCTTTTTCTCCTGTTGGGACAGCTGCGCCATGGCCTCGTCGGCTTGGGCGCGCAGGGCGGCAAGTGCCTTTTGATAGACGTTCTCCTGCGCCTGCTTGACCGTTTGGCTCTTGCCGGTATCGGCCAGTCCCTTGTCGGCCAGTTCCTCGGCTTGGACGCCCGTCGGGTCAACGGCTTTGGCGTAGTCGGCGTAGGCCTCGCGCAGGCGCGCCTGCTCCTCGGCCTTGACCTCCTCCTTCTGTTGGACGTAGGACTCGGCCGTCGCCTTACGCTCCTTCTCGATGGCGTCGAGCGCCAATTTGAGTTTCTTGTCGATGAGTTCTTCGATGAGTTTATGATACGCGGTCATTCTATTCTCCTCCAGATAGATACCGTCAGGTCGGTCAGACTGCCGTCAACGGCCTGCCACACGCCGCCGAAGTGGGCGGCGGGGTCGGTGGCGTCAACGCTCAGATACAGACTGCCTACGGGATGACAAACCAGATCCTCGGGCGCCGCCGTCCAAGCGGTCGGCAGGTTGCCCTGTTCCAGTTTGAGGTTCTTGATGCTCAGACTGCCCACCGTCTTGCCCAGATTGCCGAAATAGAGCACCTGCTCCCTCTCGTCGGTCAGACGGCTCAGGTCGTTGGTGGTCAGCGCCAGAGTTACCCTTTGCCACTGCCCGTCGCCCGTCAGACTCAATCGCCCCTCGCTGGTCAGACGCCCCGTGTTGTCACCGTGCATAATGACGATGTTGCTGGCAAGGGGCATATCGGACTTGATGTCAAAACTCAGGGTGTAACGGGTATTGGGCTGTAAGCGGCGCAGGGTGTCGCCCAGCAGGAAGGACAAAAAGCCCCAGCCATTCGACGGCACCGCCTCGGTCACCGTCAGACATAGCGGCAGCACGCCGTCGCCCTCGACCTCGCCCGCCGCAATGCTCGATACGCCCTTGCTCCTGCTCCATTTCCAATGCGCGGCGCCG
>CALBKB010000133.1 GCA_937892635.1 uncultured Clostridia bacterium | reverse complement strand
TCTTCTTTTCTTCTAATGGTTGTCGCAATACTTCGATTACAGCACGCGAAAATTCCGGAAGTTCATCCAAAAAAAGCACGCCGTTATGTGCTAAAGAAATCTCACCGGGACGCGGATTACTGCCACCTCCAGCCATGCCGGCATAGGAAACGGTGTGATGCGGGGCACGAAAAGGACGGGTCTGAATCATGGGTTGAGATGGCGATAAGAGACCGGATATCGAATGGATTTTCGTGGCTTCAATCGCCTCATCAAATGTCATGTCAGGCAAAATAGACGGCAAGCGTTTGGCAAGCATACTCTTACCGGAACCGGGAGGGCCGATCAACAGAATGTTATGGCCGCCGGCGGCTGCTGTTTCTAGCGCTTTTTTGGGAAGCAATTGACCGGCCACATCGGCAAAATCAAGGCTGCCCGCCATGTCGTTGGTCAGAGAAAGTTCCCTGGGGAGTGCTGATTGAATGGGCGCAACATTCAATAAGTGGTCCAAAACACGAATCACATGTTCGGCGGGATAAATTTCTATATCATGAACAATGGCCGCTTCATCTGCATTTTCCAGAGGCACAAATACCTTCTTAATGCCTGATTCACGCAATGCCATAATGATGGGCAGTACGCCATATACGGGGCGAATGTCGCCGGACAGGGATAATTCACCAATAAAGGCCATGTCTGATAAGTTAGCTAGGAGCTGTCCTGAAGCTTGCAACAGTCCAACAAGGATAGGAAGGTCAAAAACAGCCCCTTCTTTGCGCTTGTCGGCCGGAGCTAAGTTAACGGTGATGCGACGTGCGGGCACTTCAAATCCGCAATTTTTAACGGCAGAACGAACACGTTCTTTGGATTCCTTTACGGCAGCATCCGGTAAACCAACGATATCAAAAGTTGGCAGACCTTGCGCTACGTCAATTTCGGTTTCGACTACGTAACCACAGATTCCGTCGGTACCGGCAGAATAAATTTTAGATACCATGAATAGTTACCTCTAATCAAAAAGGGATTCAAAGTCAAACGTGCGGTCAGCGGCTTGATCGCAGAATTCTTTGCTGTGGGATACGAATATGACACTGCCTTCAAAGGCGCGAACGGCATTTTTTAGTTGTTCAATCGCCATGACATCAAGATGGTTAGTTGGCTCATCTAATACCAGAAGGCTGAAACGGTCAAGGGTGAGTTTGCATATTTTCACCTTAGATTGCTCGCCGCCGGATAAGGTTGATAACTTTTGAGTCATCAATGAATTTTTGAGGCCGCATCGAGCCAATGCGGCTCGAACTTCCTTATCACTTAATTTAGGAAAGCAGTTTTTGATTTCCTGAAAGGGTGACAAAGATGCATCGTCCCAAACGTTTTCTTGTTCATAGTATCCGATTTTTAGGCGATCGGTATATTTATAATGACCGGATACAGGCGTTAATAGCCCACAAATGGTTTTTAGAAAGGTTGTCTTGCCAATTCCGTTAAATCCGGTTACGGCAATCTTTTCTCCCAAACGCAATATCAGATTAATTTTTGGCAGGAGCGGCTCAGTATACCCAACCTCCAAGTCATTGATCCACATCACGGTTTTGCCAACTGGCGCCGTGAAGGAAAATTCAAAGGTTGGCGGTGGCGTTTCACTCGGTTTTTCAAGAAGCTCCATTTTTTCTAGTTTTTTTCGGCGACTTTTTGCCATTGCCGACGTTGAGGCACGAACAATATTGCGATTGATGTAGTCCTCTAATGCGGCTACTTCTTTTTGCTGAGCATTGTATTGCTTAACATATTCTTGATGTTTGCTTTCTTTTTGCACAACAAAACTATCATAGTTGCAGTTAAATCGGGTCATCTTTCCGAATTCAATATCACAGATGCAGTTGACAACCTTGTTAAGGAAATCGTAGTCGTGACTTACTAAGATGAAGGCGCCTTTAAAGTTTATAAGATATTTAGTAAGCCACTCTATATTTTCTTTATCAAGGAAGTTGGTCGGTTCATCCAGGATTAATACGTCGGGGTGTTCAAGCAGCATTTTTGCAAGCAGAACACGAATGCGTTGACCTCCGCTCAGTTGACACAGGGGGGTATCCATACCAAAGGCATGAATGCTCAAACCGTGGGCAATTTTATCAATTTGACTGTTTATGCCGTAAAAATTGCGACTTTCTAATTCTTCCTGCATGGCGCCGGCGCGCATATATAATTTATAAAGTTCATTCTCATCAGTTGTTTGAGCAATCTTAAGGTTGAGTTCGTTAAGTCTGTGATCGGTTTCAATCAGATCGGCAAATGCTTGTTCTAAAAAGGTACGTATGGTAACCTTCTCTTTTACGCCAACCTGCTGGTCTAAATAACTGACTTTAGATTTCGGGTTCCATTTGATGCTTCCTTGATCCGGGATCAGTTCTCCGATCAGCATGTTGATAAAGGTTGTCTTCCCTGCCCCGTTTAATCCGGTCAACCCCATTTTATCGCCGCCAAAAAGAGAAATACCGGTATCATTAAATAGCTTTTTGTCGCCGAATGTATGTGTTAAATTTTTGACATCAAGTATGCTCATGATACATAACTCCACAGATTATATCTATATAATATATCATTTTCTGTTATGTTGCAAGATGAAAAAAGAACCCGGTCAACCGGGTTCTTAAATCATTTATTCGCACTGAGGAAGGGTTGAGCCAGCATAGGGCATGACCGTAACCTTGGCTTGTTTGCCGCATTTAGCAAACGCTGCATCAACAGCCTCCTGGACGCAGGCAAAGGGAGTCAAATGAATGGATCGAACAAAATCAGGATTTAAATCACTGACAAGATAAATGTCAACGCGCTGTTTTACTAGAGCAATTGCTGCGGCTTTATGACCGCCAAGTTCGAAATTCTTTTTGATTTCAACCACCATTTCATCGGGGGTCATTGTGGTCATCCAGCGTTCAAAGCTCTTGTTTTCAAGTCCTTCCTTACACGATGCTACCAACACAATCACGCCGCCATCTTTTACGGCAAATTTGGCGTTATCAAGGCCTTTTTGGGCTTGATACAGGTTAAGATCCTTCGGATATCCTCCCGAGGAAGCAACCACAATTTCTGCACGCTCCGAAATAGGAACCTTATATAATGTATCTAAAAAGCGGCAACCTGCACGGTGCGCCTCAATGTAATGACCGGCAAAGGATTTCAGGATCTTTTTATGTTCGCTTAGCACAACGTTGACAATATAATCAATGCGACAGAAATCGGCAACACTGTCAATATCTTCACGAACCGGGTTGCCGCTAATGCGACCGGTGGCGGCTTCGTCGTGCACCATCATAGAATGGTTGACCTGAATGGCTGCTCGGGTCGAAACACCGGGCATAATGGCTTTAGCGCCGCCCGAATAACCGGCAAAATAGTGATACTCAATATTGCCGACACAAATTCTGCGATCAGCATTAGCCACTACATCAAAGACATCTACAGGAGTTCCTGCCTTGGTAATGCCAAGATGCACGCAATGTTCCGCCTTCGCATCAATACAGTTTACCCTGTCGTAAACCTCTTGACCAACCAAGCGGATCATTTCCTCCTTAGTGTGTTCGCGGTGTGAGCCTAAGGCGAAAACTACAGTAATGTCTTTGTCGGCAACGCCAGCGGCCTGTAATTCTTCTAAAATGGGCGGAATTACGTCGTAACTGGGCACGGGGCGAGTGATATCGCTGGTAATAATAACGATCTTCTCACCGGCTTTTACGACATTACGAAGCATGGGGGCACCAATGGGTTCTTGGAGTGAGCGGCGCACCTCTTCCCTCCCGGCTTCCTGAACGTCTACCGGATTGGCTTTGATAGTGCAACAATAGGATTCATTAGGAATATCAAAGCAAACCTGTGTTTTGCTGTAATTGAGTTCAAATTTCATGCAATCACCTTATCGTTTAATGCTATGGGCACATTCGCCAAGGATGGTATGCGCCGCTTCCATAATCATTTCATTCACCGTGGGATGCGGATGCACAGCTTCTGCGATTTCAGAAACGGTGCTTTCTAGCTTGATAGCCGCTAATCCTTCACCAATCATATCGGTTGCACGATCACAGAAAAGTTGCATGCCGAGAATTTCGCCGGTTGCCTCATCCGAAACAATTTTTACAAAGCCTTCTTGTTCGCCAACGATCAAGGATTTACCGTTGCCTGTCGAGGAGAATTTGCCCACCTTTACGTTATATCCTGCTTTTTTGGCGGCCTCCTCATCCAAGCCAATGCAAGCAATCTCAGGAGTTGTATAGACACAAGCGGGAATTAAGGTAAAGTCTGCCTTGTGATGATTGCCTTCTTTACAGTTGCGGGCAGCAACCATACCTTGCTCGCTGGCGGCGTGTGCTAACATCTTTTTGCCGTTTACATCACCAATGGCATAGATATTAGGCACATTGGTGCAGCAATAGTCATCGACCGTGATAAAGCCGCGCTCCATGTTCAAGCCAAGGGCTTCAAAGCCAACGTTTTGTGAAAGTGGGCGACGACCGGTTGAAAGAACAGCAATTTCACCCTTTTCCGTCAACTGTTTGCCGTTTTGCTCAAAATGAACGGTAAGTCCCTGAGCAATCTTGGAAACTTTGGCATTGAGATAGAAACGAATGCCCTTCTTTTCCAAAATGCTACGCATACCGGCTGCAATTTCTTTGTCGGTACCGGGTAAAATTTCAGGCATCATTTCAATTACCGACACGTCACTGCCAAAATCTTTGAGGACGGATGCAAATTCAAGACCGATAACGCCGCCGCCAATCATAACAGCTGATTTGGGCAGCTCAGTCATGGCTAAGAAACCGTCACTGTCCATAACGCCGGGCAGATCGGTGCCGGGAATGGGAATGCGGGACGGATAGGAACCTGTTGCAATAATGGCCTTGTCAAAGGTAATGTTTTGTGCCTCTTTGCCCAACACTTCAATCGTGTGCGCATCTTTGAAAACACCTTCACCGCGAACAAGAGTAACTTTATTGCCGCGTACAAGCCCCTCAATGCCACGCACAAGACGAGAAACGACAGCATCTTTCTTAGCAGCTACTTTGCTGTAATCAAAAGTAACTTTTTCGGCAAAGACGCCATATTCTGCTGCTTCTTTAGTTTGACGATATAGTTCTGCCGAATGGAGTAGTGCCTTAGTGGGGATGCAACCACGATTAAGGCAGGTACCGCCAAGAGAATCTTTTTCAATAAGGACAGTTTTCATGCCAAGTTGCGCACTGGCAATGGCAGCGACATATCCCCCGGGGCCGCCGCCCAACACAGCAACTTCATATTGATAAGCCATTTTTATACTCCTCATTTGTTGAGTTTGTATGGGCGTGTGATGGTTATCACACGCCCAACTGATATTACATCATTAGATACGGATTTTGAAGCAGAGTTTTCACATACTGCAAGAACTGAGCCGCAGGAGCACCGTCAATAATTCTGTGATCATAGGTTAACGACAGTGTCATGATAGGACGGACAACAATCTCACCGTTTTCAACTACCGGCGTGTCGGTGATTTTACCAACTGCCAAAATAGCGACTTCAGGCGGATTAATAACGGCAGTAAATTCATCTACATCATACATACCAAGGTTTGTAATGGTGAATGTGCCGCTGGTATACTCATCATGAGTTAACTTACCTTCCTTGGCTTTGGTGGCCAATTCTGCGACTTGAGAATGAATTTCAACAACCGATTTGGACTGTGCATCCTTGATATTAGGAACGATCAGTCCACCGTCAATAGCAACGGCAATGCCCATATTAACGTAGTTGCGCAACACAATATCGTTGTCGCGAACGGTAGCGTTAAGCATCGGGAATTTAATGAGTGCATGAGATACGGCCTTAACAAGAATATCCGTATACGAAACCTTGATTTCCGCCGCTTTGAGTTTAGCGCGGAATCGCACCGATTCGCTCATGTCAACCTTCATACGATGATTGGCCTGCGCCATAGTGGTCAGACTCTTCATCATGTTGTTAGCAATGGCTTTGCGCATACCGGTCATGGGAACAACTGTTTCGCTATGTGTTTGGGCCTCGGCGGGAACAAAGGCAGATTTGGACAGAACATCCAACACATCCGACTTCATAATTTTGCCGTTAGCACCGGTTCCCTGTACCGTGGAAAGATCAACATTGTTTTGCTCAGCGATTACCTTAGCAACGGGCGTTGCCTTTGCCGTTATCGTCTTGGCGCACAAAACGTCTTGTTCGATAATCAGACCGTCGGGGCCGGACCCGGTAACCGTGTTGATATCCATGTTTTTCTCTTGTGCTCTCATGCGAGCACGCGGTGTTGAAAATACTCGCTCGCCAGGCGTGCGGGTAACAACGGTCTGCGGTACAGCAGATGCCGGTTTGGTAGCCGGAGTCTCAACAACGGGCACAGACTCGGTTTTGGGAGTCAACAACGCGGAAATGTCGGTGCCCGGTTCGCCTACGATAGCGATGGTCTCGGTAATAGGCACAACCTCGCCTTCGCCACGAACAATTTTGAGCAAGGTGCCTGTGGCTGTAGAGTCAATAGAAATGGTCAACTTGTCCGTTTCCATTTCAAAGAGAGGCTCGCCTTCCTTGACCGACTCTCCTTCTTTTTTGAGCCATTTAATAATGGTGCCTTCGGTCATCTGTAAGCCTTGCTTGGGCATAATGATAATAGACGCATTGATATTACTCAGATCAATGGCCGGTGGTTCATTGTTGCAAGCAGTGGCGGGGGTGGTGTCAATGGCTTCGCCGGGCTCCCCAATGATAGCAATCGTTTCAGTGATGGGCACAAGATCGCCTTCACCGCGAACAATTTTCAGCAAGGTACCGGTCGCGGTAGAGTCAATGGTGATGGTCAGTTTATCCGTTTCCATCACAAAAAGAGGCTCGCCTTCCTTAACCGACTCTCCTTCTTTTTTGAGCCATTGAATAATGGTACCCTCGGTCATTTGGAGACCCTGCTTAGGCATAATTATATTGGATGCCATAGTGATTGCCTCCTTTATTTATACAATGTTCTCTTGATGGCGTCGTAGATGTCCTTTTCCTGCGGAACAACTGCATTTTCCAGGCCAAGATTGAAGGGCAGCGGGCAATCCTTGGCACCAAGACGCTCAACAGGGGCGTCGAGATATTTAAAGCAATTCTCAGAAATTTGAGAACCGATTTCAGCGCCAATACCACAACGTTTATGAGCTTCATGGACAACGACAGCGCGACCCGTCTTCTTTACCGAGTTAGCAATGGTTTCCATATCAAGAGGAACGATGGTACGCGGGTCAATAACTTCGACGCTAATCCCCTCTTTTTCAAGCTCTTTGGCAACGTTAACGGCCTTCTGAACATAGGTGTGAGTGCCAATCACGGTAACGTCTTTGCCTTCACGGACAACTTTAGCCTTGCCGAAAGGAATCATATAATCGGGATCGTCGTTTACTTCTGCCTTTTGAACATAGAGCTGTTTATGTTCAATAAAGATAACGGGGTTATCATCACGAATTGCCGTTCTGAGTAGGCCGACAACATCATCGGGTGTGGACGGCATAACAACCTTCAGACCGGGGAAATGCACAAAGAGTGCTTCCATGCTCTGAGAGTGTGTCGCCGCGTTACCGCGACCTACACCCTGCTGACCACGGATTACCAGAGGAATACGAGCTTTGCCGCCAAAGACATAACGGGTCTTGGCTACTTGGTTAATAATCTGATCGGCAGCAACCAAAGAAAAGTCCATATACATCAATTCAACGATCGGACGCATACCGACACAAGCGGCACCGAGTCCGGCACCGACAAAGCCGGCTTCGCTGATGGGGGTATTTCTGACACGATCGATACCGAATTCATCGGCTAATCCTCTGGTGCAACCAAAGATACCGCCAAGAACTTCAATATCCTCGCCCATAACAAAAACTTTTTCATCTCTTCGCATTTCGGCAGCGATGGTATCTCTTACGGCGTTAGCGTAACTCTTGATACTCATTAGTTGTTCCCCCCTTCATAGAAAACATCTTCAAGAACCTTTGCGGGATCGGGCTCTGCAGCAGAGAGAGCATATTCAGCAGCTTCGTCGATCTCCTTCTGTGCGGCAGCAGCAATGGCATCCAGTTCTTTAACCGATACCTTGTGCTCCTTCATCAGATATTCACGCAGTCTGGGGATGGGATCCTTCTTTTTCCATTCCTCAACTTCTTCACGGGTACGATACGGAGTCGGGTCACCAACCCAGTGGCCGAGATGACGGTAGGTCTTGGTTTCAATCAGGATTGGACCGGAACCGGCACGGACATCTTTAACGGCCTTTTCAAACACTTCTGCGAGAGCGACAACGTCGTTACCGTCAACAGTGATGCCGGGGATGTTATAAGAAGCGCCGCGAACAGAAATATCTTTGACAGAGGTGCTCTGCCAAGAAGGAACAGAAATGCCGTAGAGGTTGTTTTCTACTACGAAAATAACCGGCAATTTCCAGATAGCCGCCAAGTTAAGGGCTTCGTGGAAGGTGCCTTCATTGGTGGCCGAATCGCCACTCCAGCAAACAACGACGCGATCTTGGTTTTGCATTTTAACACCGAGGGCGGCACCGGTTGCAATCGGATAACCGCCGCCTACGATGGCATTTGCGCCAAGATTGCCCTTGGAAAAATCGGCAATGTGCATCGAACCGCTACGCCCCTGGCAATAGCCGTCCTGCTTGCCCATCAACTCGCACAGCGCATACTTTGGATCTGCACCTTTGGCAATGCAGTGACCATGGCCGCGGTGGGTTGATGTGATGTAGTCGTCATCGGTGATAAAGTTGGCCATAGTGGCAGGAGCAGCTTCCTCGCCGATGCAAAGATGTACGGAGCCACGAAGAACGTTGGTCTCAAAGAATTCGACAGCCTTGTACTCAAAAGCACGGATACGATACATCATGAGTAAGGTGTCAAGATACTGCTTTTTCGTCATAATTGCACCTCAATTTATTTATTTTGTTCCATAACTTGTTTTACGATATCAACGATATGCGTAGTGGTCTCGGCGATGTGAACGCCTGCTTCACGCAGAACCTTTTCTTTGTTTTCTGCGCTACCCGTGCCGTCAGCCGAAACGATGGCGCCGGCATGACCCATACTTCTGCCCTTGGGGGCATTTTTGCCTGCAATCAAAGCAACGACAGGCTTGGTCATGTGGTTTTTGATGTATTCAGCAGCTAGCTCCTCTTCGTTGCCGCCGATCTCACCGATCATAATAACGCACTTGGTTTCCGGATCGGCTTCAAACAAGGGCAACACGTCCACAAAGGTAGACCCGGGAATCATATCACCGCCGACGCCGACGCAGGTGCTCTGACCGATACCGGCCTGAGTAAGCATCAAAACCGTCTCATAGCAGTTAGTGGCGCTACGCGACATTAATCCTACATGACCGGGCAAGAACAGTCTATGAGCCATAAAACCGGCTTTGGATTTGCCGGGAGAGATAACGCCGAAGGAGTTGGGGCCTACGACTTTGACGCCAGCACGACGTGCTTTGTGGTAGACCTCCATCATATCGTGCACAGGCACATGCTCGGCAATGGTAATGATGGTAGGCACCTTGGCGTCAATAGCTTCTAATAAGCCGGCTTTGGTAAATTTAGCAGGAACAAACAGGACCGTGGCATTGGCATCGGTTGCATCCATGGCTTCCTGAACGGTATTGAAAACGGGAACGCCCAAGACTTCTTGTCCGCCTTTACCGGGGGTTACACCGGCAACCACCTTGGTACCATATTGAAGCATCTGTTCGCAATGGAAGGTGCCTTCACGGCCTGTAATCCCCTGAATGATTAATCTGGTATTTTCATCAATTAAAATGCTCACAGTTGTTCTCTCCTTTCGACCAGCGCGTCAACACCCTGAATCAGACCGTCGGCGTAAACGACATTGGGAATATTGCTTAGGATTTCCAGACCCTTATCTTTATTGGTTCCTTCAAAGCGAACAACAATCAGCTTATCGATGCCAAACTCTTCTTTGGCTAAACGAATACCCTCTGCAACTTCATCACAACGTGTGATGCCGCCAAAGATATTCATGAACAAGCCCTTGATTTTAGGATTGCTCAGCAACAAGTGTACAGCCAGCTTAATGCGGTCATGGGTCGGACCACCGCCTAAATCCATGCCGACACCGACTTTCATGTTTTTGTCAGCAATACGGTCCATACAGCTCATGAGCATGCCCGAACCGTTAGAGGCAACGGCAATGGTGCCATCCTCGTCAATGGGGATATAGAGCATTTTAATATCGCGAGCATCTTTAATGTAATGAAGCTCGTCTTTTGCCATTTCCTCCTTAAAGGCAGCCACCTCAGGCTGGCGATAAACGGCGCTGTCATCTACCGACACTTTGCCGTCAAGTGCAATAATATTGCCGGATTTGTCCACGACAATCGGGTTAATTTCAGCCAGCATGCAATCGCCTTGCATAAAGAAATCATACAGTTTGACAAGCGCCTGTTCAAATTGTGCCGCTGTGTCACCGGTAAGTCCTGCTTTTGTAGCAAGATCAGAAGTGATCTGATCGTTAATACCGTCAACAGGGTTTACGGGAATCTTAAAAATCATTTCGGGATTTGTACGAGATGTTTCCTCGATATCCATGCCGCCGCAAGGAGAGAAAATGATCAGAGGACACTTCGTTAAGCGGTCCAGCATAATGGATACATACATTTCGGTGGCAACATCGGCCATTTCAACAGCCATCAATTTCTTAACAATGTGACCGCGAATATCCATGCCCAGAATCTGACCTGCTACTTCACGCAGCTCGTCAACATCTTTAGCAACCTTGATACCACCGGCCTTGCCACGACCGCCGATCTGCACTTGAGCTTTACAGACAAGAGGAAATGTAATATCACTGTTATTGACCGCTGCGAGTAAGCCGTCGACAGTATCAGAAGTTACTCCTTTTTTTACAGGCAAGCCGGCTGCTTCAAAAAGTTCTCTTGCCTTATATTCCATTAAATCCATATTTTGTTAACCCCACACTTCTTCATCGCTGGGAACGGCTTTATTCGGCAGATTTTCAGCGATACGGATGTAGTTGATCAAATGTTTAAATCCAAAGTTTTCGGAAATGCTGTTAT
>CALBKB010000132.1 GCA_937892635.1 uncultured Clostridia bacterium | reverse complement strand
CTTCAAATCCACGATAGATGTGTTTTTCTTTTTGAATTTGTGCGGCAATATCTTTAGATAATGTACGATAGTTCATAAAAATCCTTATCTAAATTCAGTAAAGTCATGAAGAAGGAACCCTTCTCGGGTGCTGTATCGGAAAACAGCTTGTCCTATCTCCTTTTCAAATGCCGATAACAAAACGGCCGGACCAATCGAACATTCAAAGGAACAGGGCATGGTTACGTGAAGGATGAGGCGGTTACCAAGTATTTCCTGTGAAAATGCTCGAACCTCTTGTTTAAGATCCACCTCAATGATGGCACGTTTAGTCTTCTTTTCGGCAGTAATTGTTTGCGCGGACCAAAAACGCTCAAAATCGGCCGCGTATTTGGCATCCAAATCAATACGGTATTGGGCCAGACGGATCTCTTTATGAGCATAAATCGGTGCCGCAGCGTCGATGACACGAATACCGTAAGGGAGTTGCTTGTTCAGTTCGGTAACAACAAGGGCGCCATCAACCTCATCCGTCATTCGCATATCCAACGTTTCGCGCTCGCCAGCCATGCCAAGGGGTAACGGTTGTCCGAACACGAGATGCGGATGTCGGTTAAAACCTTCGGTAAACCATACCGGCAGTTTTGAGGCAAATAAGGCGCGCGTAAAGGTGCGATTGAGGTCCAAATGAGAAATAAAACGTGCCGTGTCATTCTTTTCAAAAAACACACGTAAATCAGCCACGACAGATACCTCCCTTATATTTGGCTATGCCACAGCCTGAGCAACCGGACAGGCAATCCGGTGTTGTTATTTCGGCATGCGCCTTTCTGTTTTCATTCTGGAAAAACGCTTTACTTATACCGGCGTCGATCATATCCCACGGTAATGTCGCATCGAGGTCAATGGCGCGTTTACCATAAGTTATCGGATCGATTCCACACTCGGCAAAGGCTTTCTCCCAAGCGTCAAACTGCAGAAATTCATCCCATCCGTCAAAACGCGCTCCATAGTGATAGGCAGTTTCAATGACTTTGGCTAAACGTCTGTCGCCGCGGGCAAAAACGGCTTCTAGCATAGAAATTTTGGGATCATTCCAACGAACGGCAATCTTTTTTGTTGTAATGCTGTTACGCAGTAGTTTTTGGCGTCGTTCAATTTCATCGCTGCCAAGTTGGGGCTCCCATTGGAAGGGAGTAAACGGTTTAGGCACAAAGGTTGACAGCGAAATGCTGACACTGACACTTTTTCCTTTTTGACGGGTCGGCAGGCTATAATAGAGATTTACAACCTTTTGTGCCAACTCGCCAATGGCAAGGATATCCTCATCGGTCTCGGTGGGCAGGCCTAGCATAAAGTACAGTTTTACGCTGGTATATCCTTGTTCAAAGGCAATACGGCATGTGCGCACAATGTCTTCTTCGGTAATGTTTTTATTGATTACATCGCGCAGGCGTTGACTGCCGGCCTCGGGTGCAAAGGTTAGTCCGTTTTTCTTGTTTTCGCTAATCTTCGCCATTAATTCCTTGGGCATATTATCAATACGCAGCGATGGCAAGGAAAGACGGATATGCGAGGGGCAGGTCCATTCAGTCAGTGAATTAATCAAATCATAGATCTGTGGATGGTCGCTTGACGACAGCGATAGCAAGGACATTTCATCATAACCGGTGTTTGCACACTGTTTTTTAGCGTTATCTGTCAATCGCTCCAAACTGCGGAACCGAGCCGGACGATAAATCATACCGGCCTGACAGAAGCGACACCCGCGGACACAGCCACGAAACAGCTCAAGGGCAACACGGTCGTGGATAACCTGAATGGTTGGCACAAGCGGTTTTTCAGGCATAAAACAGTGGTTGAGATCGGAAATGACGTACCGTTCCACCTTTTTTTCAGGGGAAATGGTGACACAATTATCTTTTGTGTAAGACACGTCATACAGGCTGGGTACATAGATGCCGCGGATGGCGGATGCGCGTTCAAGAAACTCTTTTTTAGAATAGCCATGTTTTTTACACGCTGCATAGAGATCGAGCATTTGCATCATATGCTCTTCCCCGTCGCCAATCATAATCAGATCAAAAAAATCAGCCACCGGTTCGCTGTTAAAGGCGCAAGGACCGCCGGCTACGATGAGCGGGTATTGTTCATCGCGGTCTTTGGCATAGAAAGGAATTCCGGACAATTCGAGCATTTGCAGAATGTTTGAATAATTGAGTTCGAACTGTAGAGTGAATCCCACAAAATCAAAATCTTTTAGCGGATCGCCGCTTTCCAGTCCCCACAAAGGGATGTTCCGCTGCCGCATTTGTTGCTCCATGTCGAGAGCAGGTGCAAAGGCACGTTCACACCAAGCGTCGTCACGGTCATTCACAAGGCTATAAAGTGCCGCAGTAACAAAGCTGCCGTGCAACTCTGTGCCTAAGTCATCAATAATGAGCAGATCGCAAT
>CALBKB010000131.1 GCA_937892635.1 uncultured Clostridia bacterium | reverse complement strand
AGGCCGAGAAGGTTGACGTTTCCATCACCGGCAACTCGACCAACCCGACCCGCTTCCAGCATCCCGTTGCCGGCACCTACAAGAAGCTCTCCTATGAAGAAGGCTTCAAATACTTCTCGGTCGCTTCGGGCGGCGGTACCGGCCGTACCCTGCATCCCGATAACATGGCCGCCGGCCCTGCCTCTTACGGCTTGACCGACACCATGGGTCGTATGCATGGCGATGCCCAGTTCGCAGGCTCCTCTTCGGTTCCTGCCCACGTGGACATGATGGGTCTGATCGGCGCCGGTAACAACCCGATGGTCGGCATGACCGTCGCTTGTGCCGTTGCTGTTTACCAGGCTCTCAACAAGTAAGATTTTCTAAATCAAAAGGACATCCTTCGGGATGTCCTTTTTGTATGAAAAAAACCATGCGGGAATATTGCGAAAAATGTTGTTTTTTTAGAGGACTTATCGTATAATTTATACGGAGAAAATCGGCGTGCTTAATTGCAGGCTGAAGGATCCGAGTGTCTGTGGAGATTGAGAGAGTGAGACACCAGAAAGAGCGGACGGCGCAAGTCGGGCCGCAGATTGAGTGTTGGCGCGACAAGGCGTCACAAATGCAAAAAAGGAGGAACACTTTTGCATGAGTAAGATCACGATTATCGGAGCCGGCCAAGTGGGCGCTACCATTGCCTACACGCTGGCCGTCACCGGGGCTACCTCCGAGATTGTCATGATTGACATCAATCGGGAGAAGGCCATCGGTGTCGCCATGGACATTTATCAGGGGACGCCCTTCTGTCATCCGTGTTTGATCTATGAGGGAAGCTATGCCGATGCCGTGGGTTCGGATATCGTCATTCTCACCTCGGGTCTGCCGCGTAAGGCGGGGCAATCGCGTCTGGAATTGGCGCAGGTCAATACCGACATTACCAAACAGATCATTCCCCAGATCGTCCGCTATGCGCCCGAAGCGCATTATATTATCGTATCTAACCCGGTGGATATTCTGACCTATGTATTTAATAAGGTATCGGGACTGCCGGAGAGCCATATCATCGGCTCGGGTACGGTGCTCGACACCTCGCGTTTGCGCGTGCGGTTGTCCGAATGCTGTTCGATCAATCAGCAGAACATTCACGCCTACGTGTTGGGTGAGCACGGCGACTCGTCCTTTATTCCTTGGTCGGTGGCCAGCATTTCCAATATCCCGCTGGATGATTGGAATAAGCTGATGGTCAATCCGGCTACCCACTATCCGGAGCTGGACCATGAGGAGATCGAGAACTATGTACGCACCTCGGGCGGACGTATCATCGCCGCCAAGGGGGCTACCTTTAATGCCGTTTCGGTTACCGTTTGCTATATTGTCAAATCGTTGCTGTCTTCGATTGATACGACCATGACGGTATCGACCATGCTCAACGGCGAATACGGGATCGACGACGTCTGCATGTCGATTCTCAACGTTGTTAACAACCAGGGCGCGCACTCGAAGCTGCTGCTGCCGCTGACCGATGGGGAACTCAAACAGCTGCATCACAGCGCTGAGTGCCTGAAACAAGTAATCAAAAGTATTAATATATGAGGAAAAAGATTATGGATTATCGTATTGAACATGACTCTATGGGCGAGGTTCGCGTGCCTGCCGATCGTTACTGGGCGGCCCAGACGCAGCGCAGCCATGAAAACTTTGTTATCGGTATGGATATTGAAACCATGCCCCGTGAAATTACCTATGCTTTCGGCATCTTAAAGAAGGCGGCGGCTTATGCCAACCATGCCCTTCGTCCCGAAAAGATGACCGACGAAAAGCTCGATGCCATTTCCAAGGCTTGCAACGAGGTCATTTCGGGTACGCTTAACGACCACTTCCCGCTGGTTGTTTGGCAGACCGGTTCGGGTACCCAGTCGAACATGAATGCCAACGAGGTTATTGCCAATCGCGGCAACGAGATCGCCGGCAAGAAGCTGTTGCATCCCAACGACGACATCAACATGAGCCAGTCCTCCAACGATACCTTCCCCACCGCCATGCACATTGCGGCGGTGCTGATTCTGCTGCCCATGGCGGTGAAGCTGGATCTGCAGCTGATGTATTTCAGTGTCCTGCTGTGCATTTTCTTTGCCATTTTACTCAGCTACTTTGTGACCTTGAAGGAAGTTTCCCGGTGCTATGTGGTGCTGATGACTTTCCTTGCGGCTTACTCCGTCTTTGCGGTCTACCTGGGCCGGATCCCCGCTGACCGGGGAATGGTGACGCTGCCTAGCTTCGTGAATGCGGGCGGTCGGGATTTTTACAACTTCGGACTTTCCTTTGTGTCGATCCGTGAGGTGAAATTCCGGAATTTCGGCATT
>CALBKB010000130.1 GCA_937892635.1 uncultured Clostridia bacterium | reverse complement strand
AGTTCTTTTGCTGCTGCGTCAGCCATATTTAAATAGGTAATTGCTTGCTCCAATTCGCCATTTTCTATATGTTCCATAACATGGAGCGCTTTAGCATAGAACGTATTAGCGCGATCAAATTCTTGCTGATCAACAAGGGCAAGTGCCATATTGTTATACAAGCCGCCAAAAAGTGAATCGGTGGGGGCGAGCGTTTTTTGATAAATACTCAGCGACTTTTCATATAATAAAATGGCTTTAGGGGAATCACCAAATGCTTTATAAACAGTGGCAGCGTTAAGGTATGTGGTGCCGGCTGTTGTGTCGTTTTGAAGGTGCAGTTTATTTATCAGATCAATGCCTGTAGCCGCATCGGCAACAGCCTCGTCCTTACGCGCTAATTTACGATATAATCCCATTCGTTCATTAATCAATGTTAGTTTACCGCGCAAATCACCGCTGACCACCGCCTCTGTAATCCAATAATTTAGGTGTTTTTCGGCATTGTTGTAATCATTTCGGTTAAGATACTCATCTAATTTTTCAACAATGCGCTTGATGGGTATACGGTTGGCTGTGTCGCCATTCATGCATAATGGGCAGGCCGGCTCCTGGTAATCTTCCGGTTGAAGAAATGGATTTGTCATAGTTACCTCGTTATTATATAGTGCAGTAAAAACATGCCGAAAAGCATCGCTTTTCGGCATGTATTATATCTGTTCGTACATTTCTTTGATGCAATCAGGACAAATGTTTTTACCTTTATAGTTAACGACATGTGCATTGCCGCAGAAAACACATCCTGCTTGATATTTTTTTAGAATGATTGTATCGTTTTCTACATAGATTTCAAGGGGATCCTTGATCTGTATATCCATGCTTCTGCGCAATTCAATCGGTAACACAATGCGGCCCAGTTCATCCACTTGCCTGACGATGCCGGTTGCTTTCATAACTTTCACCATCCTTTATTTTAATGTAACACATTTTGACATTTTTCGTCAATAGCTAAATGCAATTTTATATACATTAAGGAGGGGCGTCGTGCTGGCCTATATCGTATTTGCGCTTATGATGATTTCTGTGATAGTAGCAATAATTTTCGGAAATGGTAACCTATTACTTACCAGTACATTATCCGGGGCGCAGGATGCTGTAACTTTGTGTATCAATCTAATGGGTACTATGGCGTTGTGGAGCGGACTGTTTCGAATTGCACAGAAAGCAGGTCTATTATCGATGCTGGCCAAATTCCTTTCTCCTATTACAAGGCTTTTATTTGGTAATCAAGCCGACTCCGTTGCCATGAGTCATATTACAACGAATATAATTTCGAACATAATAGGAATAGGCAATGCGGCTACACCCGCCGGTCTTGCCGCCATGCGACGTATGGGGCAGAAAACAAATGGTCGCGCTACAGCAGCCATGGCAGTTTTCTGTGTTCTTAACGGAGCATCCATTCAGCTCATCCCCCCTACCATTATCAGCATGCGAGCCACAGCCGGATCAGCGACACCCGCGGACATATTACCTTGCGTTTGGATCACGTCATTTGCTTCCTGTGTGATTGGTATCCTTCTCATAAAGGCACTGACGAGAAAACTATGAATATCATATCATTTGTAATACCGCTCGTTATACTTGGCATTTTGCTGCTGGGTTTCATAAAAAAGGTTAATATTCTGGAGGAATTTGCACAGGGTGCAAGGGAAGGAGTAGTTTCTATTCTTGGCATTGCCCCCATGTTACTGTTAATGCTTACCGGATTGGCCATGTTTCGCGGTTCGGGTGCTGTTGAGTGGTTATCACGTGCAATGGAGCCAATTTGCTCATCCGTTGGTATTCCACCTGAACTAATTCCTTTGGCAATTCTGCGCCCCGTATCCGGGTCGGGCAGCATAGCGCAATTATCGGAATATCTTAGTGTATACGGAGCCGATAGCCGTATTGGTCGGATGGCCAGCGTCTTGGCGGCGTCATCAGAAACAACGTTTTATACATATGCACTATATAGCAGCGCCGCAGGTGTACAGAAACTGCCCTACGCACTGATGTGTGGACTAATTGCCGACCTGTGCGCCTTTATTTTTTCGGTATTAACGGTTCGTCTTGTGCTTGGCTAGTTGACAAGTTGTTATGCTTTACGAGTTGTTTCGGGATTCGGCCATAAAAATTTCAATTGTTTTGGGACGTTCGTCACGTTCGATTGTGATGGTTAGGGTGTCACCGGGAGATGTTTTTTCCAAAATATGCTCAACATCGTCTGTTGAGGTTATTTTTGTGTCATTTATGCTAACCAGGTAATCACCTGACCGTAAGCCTGCATTTGCGGCATTGGAGCCGCTTACAACCTGCAGGATATATATGCCAGTCTTGGGTACACGATACATCATGGCAGTACGTTCATCTGCAATATGAATGAGCGTTACCCCTAATTCAACGCGTCCACTGACATAGCCATGATCGATCAGTTCACCCGAAACCTCTTTGACCAAATTACACGGAATGGCAAAGCCTAAACCCTCAATGGGATCACCGCTGGAATCGGAGCTTACCTTCGCATTTACAATTCCAATTAAATTGCCTTGTTCATCAAACAGACCGCCACCCGAATTCCCCGGATTGACGGCTGCACTGATTTGCATCAAGGTCATTGATTCATTATCAATGGTAATCTCGCGATCAAGGGCGCTGATGATGCCCTCCGTAACGGTGCCGCCCAGTGAACCGAGCGGGTTGCCGATAGCAAGCACCGATTGTCCGATAACTAATTGACCGGAATCACCAAACGTTGCTGCATTCAGTTCCGATGCATCAATTTTGATAACGGCAAGATCCGTTTGAGCATCGGAAGCTACCAATTTTGCCTGATATGTTTCACCGTTGGATAGCGTTGTTTCTATTGCAGTAGCGCCATCAACAACGTGATGATTGGTAACGATGTATCCGTCTGTGGTAATAATGACACCGCTGCCGGCGCCGCTGATCACTTGTTGAGGCATAAACATAGAAGTATTTATTGCGGATGTTGTAATTTCTACAACGCTGCTGTATACCTTCTGAACAACGGCTGCACGGTTATAGGACTCTTGTGACAACTCAATCGGTGTTTGATCCATGGCGATATCATTACTTGATGATTCAGGCTTTTGTGAATTCAATAAATTCCCATCCATGAGTTGATGGCCAATAACGCCACCGCCAAGTCCTAAAATGGCAGAAAAGACAATTGAACAAATTAAAACAATTACTAAAGTTTTTTTAGAAATCTGCTTGTCATTTTTCCTGTCAATTACTTCATATTCGACACGTTGATTGTCATCCATTGCAATACACTCCTTATTGTGATATGCTTATTATGCACGATATTTATGGCAAGTCTATTGATAAAGTATGAAAATTTTCTTAAAAACACTTTCTAAAAAGGATTTGCTTTTTTTATGGATGTGTATATAATAAATGAAAGGGGTGACGCACATGGAATACATATCCAGCAAGGCCAATCCAACCATTAAATATTATAATTCTTTGGAGCGAGGCAAAATTCGCACAAGAGATGGTGTCTTCTTATTGGAAGGCGATGTGCTGGTTCGTGAAGCGATGGCAGCAGGCGTTTCCTTTGTTTCCGTACTTGTTAATCAAACGCGTCTTGATTCGGTGCGTGATTTGGTGAACGTCTTGGAATCCAGAGGTGTCCCCATTTATAGTGTGGCCCCGGCAGCTCTGGCTCACGCGAGCACACTCGATACCCCTCAAAGCATTCTTGCTATTGGCAAAACTCCGAAAACACAACTCACAATTTCTCCAGTCGGCCGATATGTTGTCTGTGAACAGATACAAAACCCCGGCAACGCCGGCGCAATTTTGCGTTCAGCTGCTGCTTTTAATTTCAGTGGTGTCTTTTTTGTGGGCGGTTGTGATATATATTCGCCTAAAGTATTGAGAGGCAGTATGGGCGCTGTTTTTAAGGTGCCGGTGTTTACTTGTGACTCTCCACAGCAGGTAGCCGCCCTGCTGGATCAGCATAACATACAAACCTATGCAGCAGTTGTCGAAGATGCGGCTCTACCAATCACGGATGTAACGTTTTCAAATGGTAGTGCCGTATGGATCGGCAACGAAGGGAATGGCTTGTCGAAAGATGCGGTTGATCTTTGCTCTAACAAGGTATATATTCCTATGCAACGGCATACCGAATCGTTAAATGCTTCAGTTGCCGCGTCTATATTCATGTGGGAGATGTCAAAATAATGGAGCAAAGCTCTCTGGCTTATCTGGTATGGTTGGTTCACCTTCTTTCGCCGGCCAATCGCAATATTATACCCTTGGTTGAATATTTCGGCTCATCCGAAGCCGTATTTATGGCTACCGAACAACAATTAAACCGATGCGGCATTCTATCATCGGAACAGATTCATAAATTACTTGCGCACAATACACTTAGCATTGTTGAACCGATCTTGGATTATTGTGAAAATAGCGATGTAAACATGATAACCTATTGGGATGAAGATTATCCGCAGAATTTTATGCATATGGACGATCCGCCTGCATTGATCTTTTGCCTGGGACAACCTGTTTGGAAAGAGTCCATTCTAAATATTGCCGTAGCCGGTACGCGCAGCATGACAGCCTACGGACGAAAAATTACCGAATCCATCGTAACCGATTTGGCTGAGGTGAATTGCACCATAATCGCAGGCATGTCGGACGGTGTTGATGCCTGTGCGCATAAGGCTGCGCTGGCTTGTCGCGGAAAGACAGTTGCTATATTGCCTTGCGGTATTGATGTCATATATCCGCAATCGCAGTATAATTTATATTGGGATATCGCAGACAACGGCTGTCTTATCAGTGAATTTTTGCCCGGCACCCGTCCGCTTGGTTCAAATTTTCAGTCGAGAAATCGATTGATTGCCGGCATGAGTAACGGTGTCATTCATGTGCAATCTCCGGGAAAGAGCGGTTCGCTTATCACAACCAAGTGGGCACTGCAATATAATCGCGATGTGTTCGCCATTCCCGGCGATGTGGATGTTCGGCAAAGTGAAGGACCAAATGCGCTGATACAAAGCGGTGCAAAACTAGTTACCTCCGCCTGGGACATTTTGTCGGAGTACGGTTACTTGTTTGCCGATTTGAACCCGCAAGAAGAGTTGGTTTCCGACTCCGCAACCATGCCGGAGGATGAGCAGATGCGTGCGATTATCGACCTGTTGCTTCATGAGGAATTGGACATAACCGGCATCTTTTTTAAAACCGGTATTGACCTGACAAATATAATTTTACTGTTGACAGACATGCAGATTAGAGGCATAATAACCGAGAAGCCGGGTGGTTTATATGCCCTTGCGAAAACATTCACTGTTTAGGAGGAACTATGGCAAAACTTGTGATCGTTGAGTCGCCGGCAAAGGCGGGGACAATTAAAAAATATCTCGGTAAAGATTACGAGGTTGTTGCGTCGGTCGGTCATGTGCGCGATCTTCCGATTAGTTCATTGGGCGTGGATGTTGATAATGATTTTAAGCCTAAATATATCATGATGCGCGGCAAAAAAGATATTATTAATGATATCAAAAAGAAAGCCGCTAAAGCGGAACGCGTATATCTGGCAACTGACCCTGACCGTGAGGGTGAAGCTATTTCCTGGCACCTGGCCTATATGCTCGGGTTGGACATTAACGAAAAAAACCGCATCACTTTTAACGAGATCAGTAAAAAAGCCGTTACGGAAGGACTCAAGCATCCGGCTCGCATTAATCTGGATATGGTTGATGCGCAACAGGCGCGTCGTGTTTTGGATCGGTTGGTCGGCTATAAAATCAGTCCATTTTTATGGAAAAAAATTAAAAAAGGCTTGTCGGCCGGCCGAGTGCAGTCGGTCGTTGTTCGCATGCTCTGTGATCGTGAGCGCGAGATCGAGGCCTTTAACGCTGAAGAATATTGGTCGTTGGCCGCTCAGTTTAAAGGCATCGGTAAGGCAAAATATACCGCTCACTTCTATGGCAGTAAAGATGGGAAAATTGAATTAAGCAATAAGCAACAAGCCGATGCTGTTGTGTCTGCTTTGAAGGGTGCTGACTACATCGTTAGTGACGTAGCAACTAAGAAAAAAACAGTTCGCCCTATGGCTCCGTATATTACTTCGACACTGCAACGCGAAGCATCGCGTCGTCTTAGTTTTCGTCCTGAGATCACAATGCGTACAGCTCAACAGCTTTACGAGGGTATTGATATTGATGGGGTTGGTAGCACAGGTTTAATTACCTATATGCGTACCGATTCACTTCGTATTTCTGAAGAGGCGGCACAATCGGCCCGCCAATATATTACGGATACCTATGGCAAAGCCTATTGTCCGTCGTCAATTAATGTCTTTACGAAGTCAAAAAAAGCCCAAGATGCTCATGAAGCTATTCGCCCGACTGATGTCACACTGACACCGGATCGGATTAAAGACAGCTTAACCACGCAACAGTATCGTCTCTATAAGCTTATCTGGAGCCGCTTTGTAGCCTGCCAAATGTCGAGTAAAGTTTTGGATGTCACGGCGGTCGACATTATGGCTAACGGTTATTTGTTTAAGTTGACACATAATAAAG
>CALBKB010000129.1 GCA_937892635.1 uncultured Clostridia bacterium | reverse complement strand
TCGGTATATTCTTCCGAAACAGTTGCGTTAGGATCCATAGATTCAGCAAATGTCAATATCTCTTCATATGTATGATGGTTTTTCGTCCACCCTTCGGGAGGACTATATGTGCAGGCAGTTAAGCATAGCGTCATCATCAACAGCCAAAATACAGCTAATACTTTTTTCATGCGTTCACCTTCTTTTTCTTTTTGACAATCATAAGCGATACAACGATCAGAGCCGCCATGATAAGAGCGCCACCGCCCAAAATGGCAATGCTGAGAACGATGTTGTTCTGCAAGACGCGCTCGATCTGCGCCGGACCTTCACCGTCATTGGTGAAGTTGCCGTCGCCCAAGGCGATCAGCGGCATATCGTAGGTGACCGTGTCAAGCACCTCTTCGGTGCTCTCGGTTTTGGAGAGATTGACGCGGTAGCCCAGATCGACCTCTAACGGAAGGATGCATTTTTCACGACCGTTGGGGAGAGTCGGGATCAGGTAGGTCAGACCGTCCTGGGTGGTGATGTTGCATATGGTGTTATCGGTGCACAAAGACGAGCCATCTACGGGGATCTCCTCGATAACGAAGGCGACTTTCTGGTTCTTAAATTTTTCCAGTTCGCCCTGGAAGTTGGTAACCTGATTGATGCTCGTAACGTCCAGATGATCGTCATCCAGGGTCCAAACTACACGGTTGTGCTTGCTGTCGGCGTAGCGGATGGTGCCTTCCCATTGGAGGATGGCTTTGTAGTTGGGGCTTTTGATGTCGTTAATTTGTTGGAGTGCACCGCTGGAATTAACGATACGCAGCAGCATGGCGGGCTTTCTGCCCTCGGTCATCTTACCGATGGCGATAGGCTCGGAAAACTCGAGAATGATCTGCGTGCTATTGATTTGAATCGCACGGTTAAGCGTCAGCTTCCGCTCGGCGGCGCTGACCGGAAGACCGGCCAGCAGCACTACCAGCAGAAGAATAACGGCGGTAATCTGTTTGATTTTCATTACTTCTCCTCCTTCTTACGCGTAACGAACAGTGTGGTACCCATGACAGCAGCACCGGCCACAACCATTCCTGCCGAGCCAATGACCAGCGGCGTGTAGTTGCTGTAATATTCGGTGGTGACTTGACCGTTGTCGGTTGTCTGTTCGGGAGCCGGGAGATCGTACTTAACGTTAATATCCATGGTGATCGTAGCGTTCTTCATGTATTCGGTTGCCAAGGTACGAGTCTTGTCGGCACTGAGGATACCCCACATACGCTTGGTGTAAGTCGGCAGGCCCTCGTTGGTGTTTTCAACGACCATGCATACGCGAGCGCCCTTGTTCCACTTGAGGTTGCCGTTGTAGTTGAGGATATCGGTAATGGACTTAGCGTTAGAGGATTTAAGTTTGTAGATGAGAACCTTGCCGTCGCCTTCCTTGGGCGTTACCACACCCTTGAAGTTGGCCACTTTACCGTTGACCAGTACTTCGCTCTCGCCGGTCGGGTTGATGTAGCGCAAGGTGAAGGTCGGGATCTTCTCGTCGTCGCTGAAGACGATGTCTTCCGAGAAGACCAGTTCGATGGTCTGATCGTCGACGACATTGACTTCGAGCAGCTCGACGTCCTTCTTATCCTTGAGCACAGAGGTGTTCAAAGGCGCATAGGCAAAGTCGAGGTTCGCATCCAGTGCAGTCGCGGCCAAACGGTTCTTACCGTCGAGAGCCACAAAGTTCTCGATACGGCCGTTCTTGGAGCTGACCTTAAATTCTTCAGAATCACATTCCTGAACGGTCATGACCAGCGGATAGCCCTTGAATAAGGACAAAGCGCCCTGCTGGTTGACCAGGTCGGTGATGTTGCAAGCACCGAAGATGTTGTTGCCGTTCATGGTCCAGATGATGGAGCGTTTGCTGTTGTTCTCCCACTCCCAGGTACCGTTGAACTGGATGAGGGTGCGGTTGAGCGTGCCGTCGCCCCAGATAGCCGAAACGCCGGTTTCAGGGTCGATGTAGCGGAGGGTGAACCAAGTCTTGCCCTTAAGCTGGACATCATGAGAGAACTTGATGCGGACCTGCATATCGTTGATGATGCTGGCCGACATGGTAACGTTCTTGTAGTCAAAGTTCATGGTAGGCTCGACGTAGCTGCCGTCGTAGGTACCGTCGAACTTGTTGCCGAGCAGGCCGATGCGAGGATCGGACGCCATGTAGATGTTGTCGACACGACCGTTGTTGAGGATAGCGGGATCGTATTTCTCTTCGACACCGACGGTGACGCGAACGCCTTCGCCCAGCGTCGACCAATCAAAGTTCATCATGTCGACGAAGTTGTTCATGCCTTCGATACCGGAGGTAATCTTGATGAGGATCTGGGTGTGTTCCTCGTTGTACCAGGTCCAGGTGGTCTGACCCTGCAAGGGCGTAGTGGGATTGCCGTTAGCATCCTTGCTGATGAGAACCAGCTCGCCGTCTTCGGTACGCCACAACATACGGTTCTTGCTGTCGAGGACACGGATACCGATGTAGGGACGGTCAACGATCTCGATGGGAGCCGAGAAGCTGACAATGGCTTCCAGGTCGGAGATGATGGAGACGTCGGTGATGGTCAGGTTGCCCTGAGGAATGGTCTTAGCGTCGATATCCAGGCAAACGGCATCGTTGAGGCCGTTGAGGCAATCGGCGATGAACAGGTTGCCGCTCTCGCCGGTAATGCCGCGGATGACACCGTCCATAACGCGCTGATGGGCAGCGTTGGCATCGAGGAAGGCAAACTTGAGCTTATACTCGTCGTCCTCATAGCCGGCGGCAAAGATGTTGTGCAGACCGTCGATAGGTGCGACGACTGCGTTGCTCTTCTGTTTGTCGACATCGTGCAGAACGAAGAGGACCTTGGTATGGTCATCGTTATAATACGAAACCTCACCCGTCCAGAACAGCTCGATATTGGTGTTCTCTTTGGTCTTGGTCTGGTTCTTATCGTTCATGGGACGAATGGACAGGAAGGGCTTATCGAGCACGATGGGCTCGGAGAAGGTGATGACAAGACGCGTCTGGTCGAGAACCTCGATCTTATCGGCGGTCAGACCCAGCGAGGGCTGCTTAACGCCGTCGATAGCGACGAGGATCGCGTCGTTGAGGGCGCTGCCGGAAACCTTATATTCGGTAACATCCAGCTGCTTGATGGCCTTGCCGTCATCGTCGCGGCGAATGTTATACATCAGATGGTTGCCCTTGTTCTCGGCATCCATCTTGTTATCCTCTTCCATGCACAGGACGATGGGATAATCGCGATACTGAGGATCCATGTTGACGCGGTTGAGCAGCAGGCTGATATCGGTGGTTGCGGGGAAGGTTACCAGCAGGGTGTCCTTGACCACCTGACCGTCCTTCTCATAGTGAGCCACCGAGGAGGCGCCCCACTGCATATGCTTGCCGGTGGCATCCTTAACGGCAATAACGCCGCCGGTTTTGGGATTGATCATGCGCAGGCAGACCCAAGCCTTGTCAATATCCTGAAGAGCCACGTTGGCCGAGAACTTAACAAGCAGGGTGTTAGCGGTGTTCTGGGTGACGCCCACAACGGTGAAGGCATCGGGATTGAAGGCATACTTCTCAATCGTCAGAAGGCCGACATCGACGGGGTCAACACCCGAATAGGTGACGACCACTTCCAGCGTATAGCCCTTTTCCTGCGCGGTGCGCCACAGAGCCGAGTAGTTGCGGATATCGCCCGTCTTTTCGGGAACGGCGATGTAATCGAGCGAATTTCCCTCGCCCTTGCTCAGGTTCAGTTTCAGTTCGTCGACAAGCTTGTTTTCGGCATCGAACATACGAACCGAAGCGACGATGCCGGTATAATCGGAGATCTCTCTGTCGAGTTTGATGGTCATATGCGTCTCGTCATCGACAAAGGCGTCGGTAACCGAGAAGCTTTGGAAACGCTGCATGGTGCCCTTGAGTTCCTTGTTGACAACCGTGCCGTTATAGGGGGTGGTCAGGGCGCCGGCGGCGATGATCAGCTCGTTATCCTCAGCGGAATGCGGCTGATTGAGGGTGAGCGTCCAACGGGCAGAGCCGTGGTTGCCGTAGTTATCCTTGACGGGAGATACGGCCTCGGCACCGACGACGGTGCAGCCGCCCAGCGTGATCTTGTTGACGTTGATCTTCTGAACCAGCATATTGAAGTCGACGGTGACCTGATTGGCGTTCTTGGCAACGACATAGATCAGATCCTGAGCCTCTTCAATCAGGCTGGCCTGAACGAAGGTGATGGCGATGCGGGCGCCGTCTTGACCGGTGATCATATCGGTGGGAACCAAGCCGCGACCCTGATCATCGGACAGGATGGCGGGCGAAACCGACTCATCATTCTGGTCGGAAGGATGATTGTATTCGGCAAAGGCGATACCGACCTTGCCGCCCAGCGGCAGGCTATCGGCCTTATCGAAGGTGAAGAGGATCTGAGCGGCATAGGTCTTGCCGTCGGCGCCAACGGTGCCATCGACGTACTCAAAGCCGGTCACTCTCTTATTGCCTTCACCGTTTGCGGCATTGCCGTAACGCATCATGATATCCCACGAAGGTGCTTCGACGTTCATGGTTACCGGCTTGATGAAGGTAACGAGCATTTGTACCATGTCGGGGTCGCTGGCCGACATGAGCGTGGCAGACAGAACCTCGGGAGCGATATCGTCCACGGTGAGGATCGTGCCCTTGAGTTCCTTGTTGACAACCGTATCGTTATAGGGGGTGGTCAGGGCGCCGGAAGCGATGACCAGTTGGTTCCGGTCACGGCTGTAAGCGCTATCAAGCGTGAGCATCCACTGGGCAGAGCCATAGCTGCCAAAGGCATCCGAAACGACGGATACCGGCTCGGCCGCCGTTACGGTGCAGCCGTCCAGAGTCAGTTTGGAGATGTCGATCGAGCGGACGAGCATGCCGAAATCGACGGTCAGTTTGGTATCCGTCACGGCAAGAACGCGCACAATATCCTGAGCCGTTTCATCCAGATCGGCCAAGGTAAAGGAGACTTCTCTGCCGTTGGCATTGGTGAAGGTGGAAACCAGACCCTGACCCAAACTGTCGGACACAATGGCAGGGGCCACCGAGCCATTGTTATATTCCTCAGTGAGTTTATCTTCGTCAAAGGTGATGCCCACCTGACCGCTCAGCGGCACAGCGGCAGGCTTAGCGAAGGTAAAGAGAATCTTATCGGCATAGGTTTTGCCGTCGGCACCGGTTGCGCCGTTGACATACTCATAGGCGGTCATTTGCTTATTGGCCGTGGCATCGGCACCGCCGTTAACGCCATTGACAAAGCGCATGGCGACGGTCCAAGAAGGAGCCTCGACGTTCATGGCCACCGGCTTGCTGAAGGTAACGAGCATCTGCACCTTTTCGGCATCATCGGCATCCAGCAGGGTAGCCGAGAGAACCACAGGCGGAAGATCGGCCTCGGTGATGATGGCGCCCTTCAACTCCTTGGCTACAACGGTGCCGTTATAGGCCGTGGTCAAGGCGTTGGCGGGGATGATGAGCTCTTTCTCGTTTTCGTTGCGAGCCTGATTGAGGGTCAATTTCCACTTAGCCGAGCCATAGCTTCCCGCATTATCGGTGATCTCACTCATCTTTTCGGCCTGCGTGACGGTGCAGCTGCCGGCCGTGATGGCAGAAATATCAATATTCTCAACGGCCATATCGAATTCGACGATCAGATGGGTATCATCCTCAGCGAATACGCGCACAATGTTCTGCGCATCCTCAGCGAGAGTGGCCATCATGAAAGCAGCATCTCTTTGACCGAGCTTGACAGTAGAAACCAGACCCTGACCGGTTTTATCGGACAGGATGGCGGGAGCTACTGAACCGTTATCGTACTCTTCGGCATAGGCGTTTTCGTCAAAGACGATACCAACCTTGCCGGCCAGCGGCACGGAGGCGGGCATGGCAAAGGTATAGCGAATCTGGGTGGCATAGGTCTTGCCGTCGACAACACTCGGAACACCGTCGACATACTCATAGCCGCTCATTCGCTTATTGGTGGTTGCACCGGCACCGCTGTTACCGGCGTTACCGAAGCGCATGACGACGTCCCAAGAGTAATTCGATGCGATGTTCATGGTAACGGGCGTGTTGAAGGTGACCAACATTTGTACCTGTTGCGCATCGTTGGCATCTTCTACAACGGCCGAAACGATCTCAGGGATAATGTTGGTAACGGGCTTGTAATAGTTGACAAAGCCGTCAGACAGATGCCCCTTAAGGAGGCCGCCGTTTTCACCGGCGAGGGTATCTTTCGTGAAATGCTTGATGACGGGCAGGTAATTTTGCAGACGAGTGGCCACAATAGCATACTCGTTAGATTGTCCGGGGTTTTTGATCGTTGCAGCGACAGGCGCATTGTTCTCGCCATGAATAACCACGGGGTTAATTTGACCCGATTCCTTCACGTGAGCGTCCTCGTGGTCATTGATCGTCAAATAAGCGCCGCCGCCGAAGATGCCGCTGTTGGGCACTTTATATTGACCGATCTCGGCATTTTCCACCCACAGATCCTTGTGCGTGGGGCAATACTTATAGGTCAAGCGCAGCTTGGCGGAAGGACCTTGGTCCGACTCCTGGCCGTCGATGATGTATTTCATCGACTGGATCTGCCAGTTCTGGCAAACGGTTGCCGTGTCGCCGCCGTGGATGGGCTGGTTCATAACAATAAATCTCTTGTAGTTGGGAACGGTTACGGGCGCCGAGAAGGTGACGTCCACGGTGTAGCCGATCTCATCGGCAGCGGTAACGATGGCGCTGTCGAGGGTGATGTAGGGGCTGCTTTGGCCGCCCTGACCGCCCTGACCGGTTGAATCGTCCCAGGTGTCGACGTCGATGTTAATGTCGTGATCGCCGCCCAAGGTGCCGTCAACATATTCCTCGGAAATGCGCAACACCATATTTTCAGGCAGGGTCGTGCCATCGGCACCCCAGAGGTTGGGGTGACGCTGGTTAACGTCAGCGCCGCACTCGCACTTATCAAAGGTTAATTTAATGTTAGCGGAATAATCCTTCCCACCCTTTTGGATGGGGTCCACATACTCGACGGTGGGCGAGCCGGAGATCCAGTTTTCGGGATTTCCGTCACAGCTGAGCACACCCGGTGCCGACTGTATGTAAAAGCCTTTCTCATCAAAAATATGAACAGGCTCATCAAAGGTTACCTGGATGGTAGCCGTTGTTTCCGTGGCGTTAACCAGAATTGCCTTGTTCATTTCCACATCCTCTACCGGCTCGGCCGCCAACGACAGCGGAAGACCGCAAAGGATGCACAGACACAGTAACATGACCGCGATCTGTTTGATCTTCTTCATAGTATTTTGCCTCCTTGTGTTTTGCAACAGTACAGCATCACGGCGTCCCGACAGTGACACCTATCGATGCTATCTTATTATATATTTTATACCATAATTTCTGCACTTTGTCTAGTGGTATTTAGACGAAAACGCCAAAAAAAACGAGCCAGTTTTTGGCTGGCTCGTTTTTGGGGTATCACTCCCACAATTCAACGTCTAAGGACGAGTTTTCCTCAACATCGCTGGCGATCGGTTCGCGGGACGAGAGCAATACAATTTCCAGTTCGGGGGCTTGGTAGATCTTCTTCATTGTTCCTATCTCCTTATTGATTAACAGTGTGAGTATACCTTTGCGCAGTTGGCACAACTTCGGTGCCGGCGCCGGTCGAGAAGACGGGCTCACAGGTCAGCGTTGCGCCTTCCGACATGGTGTTAATACCGTTGACGTTGGCGATAACGTAATAGGTGTCAAAGACAGCTGCATTCTTTTTGAGCGTCTGATAGTACCGATTGAGGATGTCCCCGGACAGCGGGAGTCTGAGCTCGGTTTGATCGGTACCGTTGTCGTAGGTGAAGGCAAAGACGATCTCACAGTCGGCATTGATCGGATCACTGAGCAGTTTGTAGGCCTTTTCGTTAAAGGTTTCGCCGCCCAAAACCAGAGCAAGACCAAAGCGCACACGCGTTTCTTGGACTTGGCTCTTGTGCTTGGCCTCACAGGTATAGAGGCGGTAGCATCCGTCTTGGGTATCATACAGAGCCACGACGTTGTCGTTAGCGGTGAGGAGAACCGTGCCCTTATCGGCGACAATAGCGCCCTCGCCGTTGCTGCTGTCGAGGATGCGACCGTAGGCTACCATGCTTTCCGCCGCAACAGACCAGCCGTTGAGGTCAAGGGTTACACCGGCGGGAACGGTAAGCTCACCGTCGACAACCGCGTCGGCATTGAGGTAGACCGTGCCACTCTCCCCTGCCGCATCCATAAGATCCTGCACCGTTTTCTTGGTGCCGTCGCTGTTGTAGATGCGAGCGATGGAATCGGCATAGGTCTGCGCAATCAAGACGTTACCGGCCTCGGTGAGGTGGGTACCGTCGGTGAGATAGTCGGCAACGTTGTCACCCGCGAGGGCGGCATAGTTATCGTTGAGCACGACGGGATAGGTCTGCGCCATCTTCTGAATAAAGGCGGGGAAATCCGCATTGAAGAGAGTTTCCTGACCCTTAATGGTGCTGCTGGTGGTGGGGGTAATGGTCGAGCAGAAAACGGTCTGACGCTCGTCGCCATGGGTCAGAGCCTGGATCAGATCCTCGTAGTCGGCGAGCATGTTGTCGATATCTTCCTGCTCAATCTTCTTATTTTCATCGGCGTAAGCACTATGATACAGGTCGTTGGTGCCGATCATCATGAGGGTGATGTCGGGCGCGTACTTATCAACCAAGCCGTCAACCAGTTTATAAATGCCGTTGACGGTCACGCCCGGTTCGTTGGCGCTGGGACGATCCTTGATGGTCCAGCCGGGGTTGCCCTCATGACGGAGCAGGACGGCCTGGTCCAGGGTAGTGACCTCAGACACCTGCGAACCGACGAAGACGTAGCGGTCGAGCTTGTCAGCCAGACCCTTGGACAGATCGTCACGCCAGCCCATGAGCGGCCAAGAGGCATCCTTGTTGGTGCCGAAGGTGATCGAGTCGCCCAGAGGCAGGATGCGCAGCGGCTTGGATTCGCCGGCCTTGGTCAGATACCAGCCCGAGGCAATGATGGGGTTGGCTTCATTGACCATGCCGAGGGTGACGGTGTTATCGGTGCCATCATCGGTATCGGTGACCGATTTGGCGTTATAGATGATCTGATAGCGATCGTAGGCGCAGGGACGGATGATGTAGATCCGTTCCTCGGCGCTCAGCGCAGGCGCTGTGCCGGTCAGGTCGAGATAGGCATCGTCGACCATGATGGCGTATTTATTGTTGCCCTGACCGACGAGTTTGAACTCGGTATTGCCGTTGACGGCCAGCTCGCGGCCGGTGTCGGCGTTCATGAAGGAATAGGTAGTCGTTTCGTCGGCGATGAAAGGATCGCCGATATCGACGCCGCCCGTTCCGTCACGGTCGTCAATGGCCTGGGCATAGATCTTACTGGTGTAGGGGGAGGAGCCGGACACAGCCATGCGTTCAACCGGTGCACCGTTGATGCCGACGATGGCATCCTTGCTCATGTAGCCGGTGTCGACGGCAACTTTTTTGGGGCTGTCGTCCAGATACAGCCAAGCTTCGGGGACGACGTACTCCTCGCCGTCGAACCATTTACCGGCATGGTTGGCGTTGGTGCAGTTGGTGCCTGCCGAACGATCGTTGCAGTAATCGAAGGTCATCATCAGTTCTTTACTACACTCTTCGCCGTTGGCATTGAGGGTCGGGTTGAGGTAGATGATGTTGCTATGGGTCCACATCTGCCACTGATCATCGTTGTTGGGGTTGCATCCGCCGCCGGCCGAGGTGGCAACCAGGCAGAAGGCGTTGGCCTGTCGATAGGTCACGCGTACGGGAGCCGAGAAGGTAGCCTTGACGGTGACGCCGTCGGCAGTGACATCAACGACTGACGCGCCGGTAAGCTTGACGGGAATCTCGTCTTTGAGCTTGATGTACAGTTCGCCGTACTCGTTGCTGGCGCCCTTGAGTTCTTCATTGGTCGCAGCTACCGCTTTGTTGTTAAGACCGCTGATGACCGAAGTGCTCATCAGCCCCGAGCCTTGGACGTGGTTTGCGCCAAAGTCGTTGACAAAGAGGTAGGCACCGTTAGCAAAGACGTCGCTATCGGGCACTTTATAGTTGCCGTCCTCGTCCAGCCACAGGGCTCTGTGCGCCTCTTTGTAGGCAGGGGTCTGGCAATAATCAAAATAGATGTGAAGGGTATCCGAATAGCCGGTGCCTTGCGTATCGCCGACATAGTCAACACCCAAAACCGTAGCGCATTGGCAGATACCATCGCCGCAGCTTGCCTGATGGGGGGTGCTCATGACCCAAAAGTTCTTGTTGAGGTGAACCGGCTCGGAGAAGGTGGCCTCGACGATGAAGCCGTTTTCATCAGCCGCAACGACGGCGGCCTTATTCAGGGTGATAGGTAAATTCGAGGTGTCAGGCTGATAGGTCGTGAGCTTGACATAGAATTTATTGCAGGGAGGGCTTGCCTCTACGGCGGTGCGCTCCAAACGCTCACCATTGACGCCGACGATGATCTGCTCGCTCAGGTAGAGGCTGTTGGTATCTTTATCGGTGGCGTTAAAATCATTCATGTAGAGATAGATGCCGTTGTCGGGCAGTTTGTAGCCGTTTTCATCGTCACCCACGCCCCACCAAGCCTTATGTTTGGTTTTGTATTCACAGTTTGCCGAAGGGCAATAGGGGAAATTGAGATCGTAGGTAGTGGCAAAGCCGTCGGCTTCGTCGACAGCCGTGGTGGTGTGTTTCCACATCTGCTGGTTGGTTGCCGAGCAGGCGGCAGACGCGTTGCCGGTCATTAGGGTAAAGACGTTCCCCGACTTAAACTTGACGGGGGCGGAGAAGACGACACGGACGGTTACGCCGTTATCGTCGATGGCTATAACGACGGCATCGTCCAGCGTGACGGTGTCAGCCGCGTGGACCGAAATGGGAAGACTGCAAAGCATGCACAGACACAGGATCAATGCGGCAATTCGTTTGACAAATGACATGGCATACGCCTCCTAGTATATATGTGAGTTTATTGTATCACAATTACCGAAGAAATGCAACAAAAAAAACGGGCCTGTCAGTATATGACAGGCCCGTTCGGGTTAGCATTACTTACATAGTGCCAACTTCGAAGGAAGGATCACCCAGTTCGAAGGTGATGTCTTCGGTAGAGGTGAGAGTAACGATCTCAACCTCAGGCTGTTTGTATGCCTTCATGTCGTTCTATCCTCCTTATTCAGATACCGTGTGGGTATAAGTCTGAGCAGCTACCGTCTGGCTGCCAGCAGCAAAGGTGAGGGTCGGGGTGCAGGTCAGGGTCATGCCATCTTCCATCTGGTCGATGCCCTTAACGTTGGCAATGATGAAGTACTCATCAAACGCATCTGCATTGGCTTTGACGGTGTTGTAATACTTAATCAGGTAGTTATTGGGAACCTGCAGCTCCAGTTTCTGGCCGTTGCTCAGCTCGAAGTTGAAGGTGAGCGAGAAGCCCGAACCCTGAGCCTGAAGCAGCCAATAGGCATCCTGATTGAAGGTGTCGCCACCGATCTTGAGGGCAACGCCGAACTTGGCAACGTTGTCAACCGTCTTGACCTTGTAGGTGGTGGAGCACTCAAAGAGCTTGTAGCGATCCGTGCTGTAGAGAGCTACGATATCGTCGCTGCCGTTGAGCAGAACCGCGTCTTCGGGAGCGATGATAGCGCCCTGACCGTTGGAGGAGTCAATCAGCTCACCATAGGCAACCACGCTGTTCGCCGTGATGGTTTTGCCGTTGAGGTCAAGGGTCATACCGGCAGGAACGGTGAAGTCACCGCCGCTGGTGATACCCTTATCCAGGGTGAGAGACTGACCAACCGTTGCGGTGTTGGAAGCCTTAATGAAGATAATACTGGTGCCATGGGTAGGCTTCAGCGAACGACCCAGTTCGTCCTTGATAACATCGGTAGCGTTGCTGCTGATGCGCACGCCCATTTGGTCCAGGTTGGTGATGAAGGCGGCAACGCCACGGGAATTAGAGAAGTTGGGAACGTAGAAGGTGATGGTAACCTGCTTAGCAAAGGTTTCGCCCGCAACGTCCTTGGTGTCATTGTAAGCAAAGGTGGTGTTGGCATCGCCCCAAGTCTGGAACTTGCCGCTGCCGCCTGCCTCGTTGATGGTCATTTCGAACTTGCCTCTGTTAGTTTCGTTAACATAGACATAGTCAGAGAAGGTCATGGTAACGCTGTAAATTCTGTGACCGGTAGCCTCATCCGCGGTGTAATCACCGATGGTGACATCGGTCAGCTGAACCAGCGGAGCGGGAGGCTCAGGGATCTCGTCGACCATCTGAACATACAGCTCGCCATACTCGTTGGCGCCGCCGGCATTTTTCAGGGCGGTAACAGCCACAGGAGTCGTGCCGTCGGCACCGACGATAGCAGCGGTATCCATAACGCCGGAGCCAACCACGTGAGCCATGGCACGGTCATTCATGTAGAGATATACGCCGGCATCGGGCACTTTATAGTTGCCGTCCTCGTCCAGCCACAGGGCTCTGTGAGCCTCTCTGTAGGTGGCGTTGAGGCAGTAATCAAACTTGATGGTAACAGTAGCGCCATCGGCTTCGGCGCTCAGAACCTTCCAGCCCTGGCACACGGTGTCAGTACAACCGCTCTCAGCCGGAGTGCCCAGCATGGCCCAGAAGTTCTTGGTGATGGTTACGGGAGCCGAGAAGACAACCTCAACGGTGTAACCGGTCGAATCAGCCGCAACAACGGTAGCGCTGTTGAGGGTGATGGGCTCTACTTCGGGCTCTTCGGGAACAATGGGATCCGGATTATAGGTCAAAGGCACGGCAAGGGAGCTGTTGTTCCAGTTGGTCTGAGCGGTTTTGACGACGGGTTCGCCGTTCATACCGACCAAAGCACCGGTGCCCAGGAACTTGGAGTCGTGCATGTTGCCCTTATTGGCATCCTCAATATAGAGGTACAGGCCCAGGTCAGACATCTTGTAGTTGCCCTCGGCATCCTTCCAAGAGTTGACATGAGCTTCGGTTGCGCAGTAGGGGAAGGTCATGGTCATTTCGGTGGAATAGGTTTTACCGTCGGCACCAACGACAGCATCGTCGCCGTATACGATAGCCGAGTGCTGCCAGATCTGGCAGTTGGCCGCCGTGTCGCCACCAACGTTCTTGGTGTTGCCATAGATCCAGAAGGCGTTGGTGTCTCTGTAAACCGAAACCTTATCCGAGAAGGTAGCGCGAACGGTGATGCCGTTTTCGTCGATCTTGGTTACGTCTGCCTTGTTGAGGGTAATGGACTTACCGACCTTGACGGCGGTATACATGTTGCCGGCGCCGTAACCGGGAGCCGCAACAGGCACATCGTTGACACCGGCTATGCGCGAAACACTGATGTTACCGGCCTCGGCAGCCGATTCCTGAATGACAAAATAAGCATTGTCAAGGATATTGCCATGGGTGGCAATAGCGTCGCGACCAGCGTTGTAGCACGAACGGCACAGGTAGAAGGTGAACCAGATTCTCTTGGAGTATCCGGTAGCACCATCGGTGCCCTGCACGTACGACGGGGTCCAGGACTGGTACTTGTCGTCCGAGTTACAGCCGGCGTTCTCAGGCTGCGACATCAGCATGAAATTGCTGGCGGTGCCGTTAACTTTAACAGCGTCCGAGAAGATTACTTCGAGAGTAACCTGAGTGTCGGTCGTGGAAACCACGGTGGCGCTTTGCAGGGTGATGGAATCTGCAGCGCTGACCGACAGGGGAAGGCCGCAGAGCATGCACAGGCACAGAGCAAGCGCGGCGATCCGTTTTGCGAGTTTCATTGGGTTTTCCTCCTTAAAAAATTTTTCTTTTTTTTGTTGCGAAACAAGGTTTCGCGGGGGTATGAGTCGAATCAAACGAACCTGGTCACAAGGACGCAAAAACGAGCATCCGACTCGGGTGCTACCATACTTATATCACACTTTAGAGCGTTTGTCCATAGAAAAATGAAAAAAATTTTAATTATTTTTCGCCCGACGCATAGTCCTTTATCGCGACCGCAAATTCGGCCTGTTGGGGCTTGTTTTGATGATCGGTTTCGGCTGTTTTTATCGGGGGTGTTTTTTTATTATATAAATAGGAAGGATTTTCCCTCTATCATTTTTATAAGGGTTTGTGTGGTCACATTCTACTTGAAAGATTTTCATAGGAATTCAATCGGGAAAAGCCTTACCGCTTGGAGTAATATCATCGGCGATAATATAACACTTGAAAAAACCTATCCTTTCATGTTCTCCTTGGCGGTATTAACGGAAGAAATTAAAATCCGTTTGACCTCGGTACAATTATCAAGCAACGTTTTATCGTTATAATATCCGCTTTCCAAAAGCAACTCGATCCAATATTCCGTTTCCGAGCACTCTTTTAATGCAATTTGCAGTTTTGCAATAAAATCAGCTTTACCGTGAGCGTAAAATGCTTCTCGTATGTTTGCGCCTATTGAAGTTCCCGAGCGCAAAAATTGGTTTATCAATGCGCTTTCGCACTTTGCGTTTCTTAAATCTTTGCATGCTTTTATTACATCAAGCGCAAATGCTTTCGATTTAATCATCAAAGGACTTTCCTTCATCATTTTCACCTCTTATTTTATTATACTTTTATAAAATAAAAAAGCAAGGCAACGCCTTGCAAAATACTTCTTCACTATTCACTATTACTTATTGCCTGCAAAAATCTTCTCGGACGGATTTAGTGAAAAGTGAAGAGTGAAGAGTGAAAAAGTAAAACCTTCCCGAACTTCGTCCGAGAAGGTTTTTGGTTGCGGAGGAAGGATTTGAACCAACGACCTCCGGGTTATGAGCCCGACGAGCTACCAGACTGCTCTACTCCGCGATATGAAATGGGAATGGTGCCGGAGACCGGGGTCGAACCGGCACGGGCGAATGCCCACGGGATTTTAAGTCCCGGGCGTCTGCCTATTCCGCCACTCCGGCACGGCTTCTCCAATGCTCACTTATTATAGCACCCTTTCGCGGCCGTGTCAACAGCGAATTGTGTCGATAGCAAAATTTATTTTTCCTCTTCCATGAGCAAGGGGTGTGCCATGAGGCTTGGTCAATGAAAAAAGAAAACCCCCGTCCTGTGAACAGGCGGGGGTTTGGCTTAGTGTTCGAGGTCTTCGGCAAAGCCGTATTGGGAGATGATGTCGAAGACGGTTTGGCGGATCTGTGCGCCGTTGTTGGACGTGCGCACCATATTTTCCAGATTTTCGAGGCGTTCGTGGAAATCCTCGACGTCGACCGTGGTGCCCGACATGATGAAGATTTTTTCGTGGCTGGTGGCGTCGACCGTTTCGGTGGTCTGTACCAGTTCCTCGTAGAGCTTTTCGCCGGGGCGAAGGCCGGGGAAGACGATCTTGATGTCCTGCTCGGGGATCAGGCCCGAGAGGCGGATCAGGTCGGTGGCCAGATCGTAGATCTTGACCGGCTGACCCATATCCAGCACGAAGATCTCGCCGCCCTTGGCCAAGGTGCCCGCCGTCATAACCAGCGACACGGCCTCGGGAATGGTCATAAAGTAGCGGGTCATATCCTTATGGGTAACGGTGACGGGACCGCCCGCCTCGATTTGTTTCTTAAAGGTGGGGATGACCGAGCCGTTGGAGCCGAGCACGTTGCCGAAGCGAACGGCGACACAGTCGATACCGCAGCCGTTGTAGGACTTGACCAGCAGCTCGCACATGCGCTTGGAGGCACCCATGATATTGGTGGGGTTGACAGCCTTATCGGTGGAGATGAGGATAAAGCGCTGGACGCCGCCGACGGCGCAACATTCGAGCATATTCTTGGTGCCGAAAACGTTGTTCTTGACCGCCTCCATGGGGTTGATCTCCATCATGGGCACATGCTTATGGGCGGCGGCATGGAAGACGATATCGGGCTTGTGCATCTTGATGACCTGCTCAATGCGGCGCTTATCGCGCACCGAGCCGAGGGTGAGCACATAGCGGGAGGCGTCGAAGCGAGTCTTAAACTCTTCATTGATGGCAAAGAGTCCGTTTTCATGGATATCGAAAATGATCAGCTTCTTACAGCCGTGGAGCAGCGCCTGACGGCACAGTTCGCTACCGATGCTGCCGGCGCCGCCGGTGACCATAATGGTCTTGCCGCGCAGGTAGTTGACGACCGGTTCCATATCGGTTTTGACGCTTTGACGGAAGAGCAGGTCCTCGATCGAAACGTCGCGCAGCGCCTGACGGTCGCCGGCCATGAAGCCTTGGAAATCGACGGGGTTCTTAAAGACGCGCAGACGCACCGACAGCGATTTGCACAGCTCATAGATCTCGCTGACGCGCTCGGAATGGACAGAAGGAATGGCGATAACGACCTGCGAGGCGCCGTATTTGCGAACGGCGGCCGGAATCTTATCGTCGCCGCCGACAACAGGGATGCCGGCGATGCGCATGCCGTGCTTGGACTCGTCCGAATCGCAGGCAGCGACGGGATAGATGCTCTCATCGGGAGATTCGAGCAGGCGCTTGATGAGCATAGAGCCCGAATCGCCCGCGCCGACGATAACGGCGCGTTTATTGACCCCGCCCTTGGAATGGCGGGAGGCGGCCAGCCAATGACGGAAACGCGGAATGATGCGAATACCGCCGGTGGCGCAGAAGACGAGCACGACGTAAATGGCGAT
>CALBKB010000128.1 GCA_937892635.1 uncultured Clostridia bacterium | reverse complement strand
AACAGCGACCGAATCCGCAAAAGTCGTTAATAACGGCAATCTTCTTTTGATGATTATGCATGATTTCCCTCCTTGATTTTTTGTTACCAATACTATATACTGTTTTTGGTAACATAAAAATAGTCAAAACAGGAGAATTTTATATAACCAGATGAAGCGGACAGAATCGGCGTATTTACAATTATATCAAAGCATGCGCGAGGATATTGTGGCAGGACTTTATGCCTACGGTGACAAGTTGCCATCCAAGCGCACGATGGCGGATAGGGCAGGGGTGAGCACCGTTACGGTTGAGCATGCCTACGCCTTGCTGTGTGAAGAAGGATATGCGCAGGCGCGTCAGCGGAGCGGGTACTACGTGATATTTCGTACCGACGATGGGTTTGCGGTGCCCGCGCGCAACGTTGTCGTGGCGGTACATCATGGGACGAGTGCGCCGGAGTTCCCCTTTTCGGTACTGGCGCGTACGATGCGCGGCGTGCTGAGCGATTATGGTGAGTCGATTTTGGATCGTCCTGAGAATACGGGGTGCGAAGCGTTGAGGCAGGCCATCGGTCGGTATCTGGCGCGCAGTCGCGGCATTCAGGCGCAGGCCGATCAAATTGTCATCGGATCGGGGTCGGAGTATCTTTACGGATTGATTGTAGGGTTGTTGGGGCGAGATCGGGTCTATGGTATCGAATCGCCGTCCTACAAAAAGATCGAAGAGGTTTATCGGGCGGCCGGGGTTGAATATGAGATGTTGCCGCTTGGCAGTGACGGTATTGACAGTACAGCTTTGCGGGAAAGCCGTGCCGACGTTTTGCATATCTCCCCGTATCGCAGTTTTCCCAGCGGCGTCACGGCGACGGCCTCCAAACGCCATGAGTATTTGCGTTGGGCGGAAGAGGGGCGCATGGTGATTGAGGATGATTTTGAATCGGAGTTCTCGGTGTCCAAAAAATCGGAAGAGACGCTTTTTTCCCATACGCGGCAGGAAAATGTTATTTATATGAACACCTTTTCGCGCACGGTGTCCTCCTCTTTGCGTGTGGGGTATATGGTGTTACCAAGACCGCTGGTGGCGGCCTTTGAGGAGCGGATGGGCTTTTATTCTTGCACGGTACCCACCTATATTCAGTTGGTATTGGCTCGCTTGATTGATAATGGTGATTTTGAACGGCACATTAATCGGGTACGGCGCAAAAAGCGCAAAGAATTGGAACAAAAATAAGAGGGGCTTTGGCTTGGGATAGGGTTTGTGCAAGTTGCACAGATTATGAAAAAATTGATAACTTTGGCGAAAAGAGTTGACTTAGGGGCAGGCTTGTACTATACTAATGGAGCTGGTTTGTGCAAATTTTGTACGGGATCGGCATAATAAATGAGAATATGAAAGGTGAAGACTACCATGACCAAGAAGATCATTGCAGCTATGCTCCTCGTACTTGTCTGCACCACCGGCCTGATGGTTGGTTGCGGTGCAACTCCCGTGGCTGAGGCAGATTTGGAGAAAATCGCTACCTATTATTTTGATATCAAGGTTGCCGAACTGGGTGAGGAATGGGTTACGATTCAGAGAGAAGCCGATTCCATCGTCAATTCCAAGTCGGTATATTGCTTGAGTGCCTTGGATGCCGAGGGTGCGGTTGTTTACACGGTCGCCATCATGAAGGATGGCTCGGGTGTTTACAACTACGGTCTGGCTACCGGTAAGGCTGTTCGTATCGGCGGCTGCAACGTTGGCTAATTTAGCGATATGAATAAAAAGCGATCCGTAAGGGTCGCTTTTTTATTTACAAATTAAGACTTGTATTTTCATCAGGATAGATATATAATAAGTAACACAAGACTACAAAGAGTAAACGGAGGATGCAATGAAAGAAAGAAAACATGCGGCGAAGCCGGATATGGATGTCGCCGATACCGCAGCGGCAAACAAGAAAAAGAATATGCGCCGCACCATTCTTTTGGCGATTGGCAGCTTTCTTCTGGTCTTAGTACTTGGTTTTGTCGGAATCTTCTGGTATTTCTTCGGCGGCTTACAGACGCATGAACTGCAGGACGACGATCTGGGTATTGACAGCAGTTATCATTCTTCGCTTGCGCAGGGAAAGAAAATTACCAACATTGCCCTGTTTGGTATTGATACCCGTGAGGGCGGGAATGCCAATCATGGTTTGAGTGATGCGATTATCATTCTCAGCATCAATCACGACACCAATAAGGTCAAGTTGATCTCGGTCATGCGCGACAGCTACGTCAAAATCAACGGCAAGTACGATAAGATCACGCATGCCTATGGGTATGGGGGCGCCGCATTGGCGGTTAAGACACTCAATGAGAATTTTAAGCTTAATATTACCGACTATGTAACGGTTAATTTTCAGCAGTTAGCCCGCGTTATTGATGCGGTCGGCGGTATTCGTCTGGACGTCACGGAGGCTGAGCGCAATTATATCAATTCTCATATCAATGAGGTGCATGGTTCGCCGTCGGACTATTTGCAGACCAGCGGCCCCGACACCTTGCTTAACGGCATTCAAGCGGTCGGCTTTTCCCGCATTCGCAAGCTTGATAGCGATCAGGCGCGCACAAGCCGTCAGCGCGAGGTAATTATGGCGGTGTTTGATCAGGTCATGACTAAGAGCGTGTTCCAGTATCCCGGATTGGTTAAGACTATGTTGCCGATGGTAACCACCTCCTTTACTTACAGCGATGTGTTGGATTTCTTGCCGGTTGCCACAAGCGGTCAGGTACAAATGGCGGAAACCATGATCCCCGGTAAGTATGACAACGCTAAGGATGCCATGATCAACGGCGTGTATTATATGCAGTACGATTTAACAAAGGCTACCGATCATATTCACGACTTTATTTATAATGATATTGATCCCAATGCCGAGCCGGAAAATTAACCGGATATCATAACAGCAAAAAGCGAGGCATAGCCTCGCTTTTTGCATCTCTTGACAGAGCCGAATTTGTCCGATATAATAAGAATAGAATCGTATTTTGGAGGCAGATATGGATTATTGCATTAATTGTGGTGCGGATTTAACCGACGAAATGGAGCGTTGTCCCGAGTGCGGTGCGGCTCGTCTGGGTCGTCGTCCGGCCCCATTTACTCCGACATTCCCCTCTGCATATAAAGAAGCGCCGACCAAAGAATCGGAACCGGTTTTAACGGAGTCTATGTACGTGCCGCAGGAGCCGCAGGAGGAGATCTTGCGCGATCAGCCGGCTCCGGTTGATAGCGGTCATGCTCCGGGTGAACCGGTTATCATGGATCAGGATTTAACCGACGTGTCGGATCTGGAGGAAGTTATTGCTTCGGTTACCGAAAAGAGAAACAACCCCTCGTCCACGCAGGCGGATGATGCGGTTACGGCACCCGAATATGAAGAAGTGGAATATGAAGAGTACTATAACGATCCTGCCTATGATGTGCTGAGCACGCCCCAGTATATGGGAACGATCTTGTTGATGAACATTCCCGTCATCGGTTGGTTGGCCACGCTGATATGGGCGCTGGGCGGCACGCGAAATTTCAATCGCCGCAACATGGCGCGCGCGCAGCTGTTCCTGTCGTTAATCGTAACGGCTCTTCTTGCTGTTGTCGGCTTTGTCATCTCGTATTTTTGGCCCGATCTGTTTACCATGATTACGGATAAGATATTGGCTGTTATAGACGTATTTAAATAAAGAAAATGCTATGGATTTTCCATAGCATTTTTTGCGCCCGGTGCCGGTTAGCGGGTAACGAGCATGATCAGCAGGATACCAACGATTACGATGGACATGCTGCAGCATTCGCCGTCAATTAGGTTTCTCAAGCACATAAATTCACACCTCCATTACAATACCATCCTATGCGGTCGCGGTGGTATTGGTGCTTGAAATGGGAGAGGGATTATGCTATACTGTATGGGAATGGAGGTCCGAATATGGATTGGCAGTATTGGATATTAATCATCGTGGCAGCGGTGCTGTTTATCATCGTTCTTTGGGTGTTTGCCGTGCGCAGCCGCTTCTCGGCTTTGACGTTTGAATGTGAAGAAAAGTACGCCGTAGTGGATCGTTTTATGAAAAAACGACACGATTTGATCCCCGGTCTGGTTGAGGCGGTGCAGGAATATGCCGCGCATGAAACGGCCATTATTGAAGAGTTGATCACGCTGCGCAATCAGTCGATCAAGGCTGCGTCTTTGATGGACAAGTGCCGCGCTGAATCGGCATTGACTGATACGCTGAAACAACTCTTTGCGGTGGCAGAGCGGTATCAGGAATTGCGCGTGAGTGCACTGTTTATGACGCGGAAAAACGATCTGCGTGCCGTGGAACAGGATATTGCAAATGCCGGCGAGGGCTATAACCGCCAAGCCAAGGCCTATAACGAGTATTACGATCGTGCCCTATCTAACATCATTGCCACCTTGTTCAAGCTCAAAAAAATGGCAGAATTCAGTATACACCATTTCAGCAGTGAGGAAGAATAAAAAAGACCGAGAACAACTTGTTCTCGGTCTTTTCTTATGCAGGTTTAGTCTTTCTTGTTGGACAACTTTTGATTGATCTCAATAACATTCTGCACCAGCAGGATAAAGAGCATGGTGATCTCAAAAACGATGCGCACAGCAATGGGGCCCAGGGCAATCAGTAAAAAGCCGCGGCCGCCCATCCAGTAATCGGAATAATAGCCGTAGTTGACCGAAATGAGCATGAACAAGCCCACGCAGATGCAAGAAAAGGTGGCAAACAGATAGACGGCCTTTACGAACTTCTCCAAAAAGAGGGTGCGGAAATCGAGGATATCCACAATCTTTTTCAGAGAGTTGGGCAGGTTGGCCTTCTTGTCGTCGGGCAGGAAGAAAATAAAGGTAAGTACGGTGGCAGCCAGTGCAGACAGGATGCCTAGGACATAGGCAGCAGTTACGGGCATAACGATTCACTCCTTATGTTTGATAGGTATAGTATACCAATCATTTCTTATGTGTGTCAAGCGCGAGATATTAACCGTTTCGGTGTCGACGCAGACGTCGGCGCCATCTGATCAACAGCGGCGAGAGGGCGTTCCATACGCCATACCAGAAGGGTGATACAATCAGATCAAACTGCCCGACAAATTCGGTGTGCAGCCCTGAAAACTTTTTCTTAAAGGCGTAGATGCCGGTGATGGGATTGTCGGGATTGGGATCGCCGGTACTGCCGAAAAAGTCGAGAAACTCCTTGCCCTGCTTACAGGCTTCCTCAATGGCGTGCCA
>CALBKB010000127.1 GCA_937892635.1 uncultured Clostridia bacterium | reverse complement strand
GACAGGTGCTGCCGAAGAAAGCGCATAGTAGGTAATTCCCACAACTGCGCCTGCTGCTGCACCCTTTGCAATTGATTTCATGTTCATATTAAACTCCATGTTCTCAACAGAACAGTCGTCCTTGCGGCGGACGGCAAACCGTATTGCAGAGCAGAAATGCACTGCATGAATATTTTCTGCCGTAAAATAAACAATATTCATGAGGCATTGAAATGCAAAATCTTAACATTGTTCTTGTCGAGCCTCAGATACCTCAGAATACAGGTAACATTTCCCGTACCTGTGCTGTTACCGGTGCAAGGCTTCATCTTATAAGACCTTTAGGCTTTGAAATAACCGATAAGCACCTTAAACGTGCAGGTCTTGACTACTGGCATTTGGTGGAAGTGTTCGACTACGAAAACCTCGACGACTTCTTCTCCCGCAATCCCGAAGCGGCAGAGCGCGCATGGCTCGCCACCACCAAGGCACCCCGCGCCTACTGCGAGGCCACGTTCTCCGACGGCGACTATCTCTTCTTCGGCAAGGAGACGGCAGGTCTGCCCGAGGATTTCCGCCGCCGCTTTTACGACCGCTGCATCCGCCTGCCCATGCGCAGCGCGGCCCGCAGCCTGAATCTGAGCAACTCTGTGGCTGTTCTTGCCTATGAGGCGCTGCGCCAGACCGGCTTTCCCGGTCTGAGCGGCACCGGTGAGATGGCCGGAGCTGAATAACACATTCCATACGCAAATAAGGAGAGTGTCCGTATGAACTACAATAAGAAGACCGTTATGGACGTGGAAGTAGCCGGCAAGAAAGTGCTGCTGCGCTGCGACTTCAACGTTCCCATGGCCAAGGACGGCAGCGGCGTCATCACCGATGACAAGCGCATCCGTGCCGCCCTGCGCATCAGTCTGGGCATCTATAATACCAAAGAGGAGATCGACAAGTTCTGCGCCTGTCTGCAAGACTGCCGCAGTCGCTTGGCGCACCGATGACATGGAACAATGTATCTTATTAAAATACGGCGAACTGATTTTGAAGGGCCTCAACAAGGGGCGGTTTGAGAAACTGTTGCTCGACCATATCCGGGCGGCCATTGCACCCTACGGCGATTTTTCGGTTTATACCATGCAATCGGCCGTTTATGTCGAGGCCAAATCGGGAGCTACCTGTGATTTTGAGGGCGCCTATGAGGCCGCCAAAAAAGTGTTCGGCATTGCCGCTCTTTCGCTGTGTGCGCTGTGTCCGAAGGATATGGATGCTATTAAGGCGACGGCCGCCGACTTTTTGGCCGACCGCTTGCGGCAGGTCAAAACCTTTAAAGTAGAGGCCAAGCGCGCCGATAAGCGATTCCCCTTGGGCTCGCCGCAGATCTCGGCCGAGTTGGGCGGCTATCTGCTCCAACAGTTTCCGCATTTAAAGGTGGATGTGCATAACCCCGATATGATCGTGGTGGCTGAAATCCGCGATCAAAAGGCCTGTGTGCACGAGGCGTCGGAAAAGGGAGCGGGCGGTCTGCCCGTGGGTGCCAACGGCAAGGCGATGTTGCTCATTTCGGGCGGTATCGACTCCCCCGTTGCAGGCTACATGATGATGAAGCGCGGCATGACCGTCGACTGCGTGCATTTCGAAAGCTTCCCGTACACCAGTGAAGCGGCACGCGAAAAGGTACTGACCCTCGCGTCCGAGCTGACCGAATACTGCGGAAAGATCAAGGTTCACGTAATTTCACTGACACACATCCAGGAAGAGCTTCGCGACAACTGCCAGGAGGATTACTTCACGCTTCTTTTGCGCCGCTTTATGATGCGTTGTGCAGCGGCACTTGCAAAGCAACAGGACTGTATCGCTCTCGTCACCGGCGAAAGCGTCGGTCAGGTCGCAAGCCAGACGATGGAAGCGCTCGGCGTTACGGAAAACGGAATCGAGCTTCCCGTCCTCCGTCCCGTAATCGGAATGGATAAGGAAGAAATTATTAGAATTTCAAGG
>CALBKB010000126.1 GCA_937892635.1 uncultured Clostridia bacterium | reverse complement strand
ACACATACCCACAATAACATCCGCACGCTGTTCTTTGATTTTTTTAAGTGCGCCGAGATTGCCATAAACACGATCCTCGGCATGTTCACGCACGGCGCAGGTATTGATCAACAACAGATCGGCACCGTCTCGTTCGGGATAGGATTCAAAGCCCATTTCCAAGAGCATACCCATGAGCTTTTCCGAATCGTTTTCGTTTTGCTGGCAACCATAGGTGTCGATATGGGCGCGAAGAGGCCGACCGAGCACGAAAGCCCGATCCTCAACCAATGCCCGCACGCGATCCATATAGTCACGCTGTAGCTGCATTTCCGCATCCGTTACTTTGTTTATGTTTGCCATATGGGCATACTCCTGCATGATTCTTATTCCTTTATTTTAACATTTTTTATTGGCAAAGTAAAGAATAAAAAGAGGCAACGAACGATATTTTCGTTCGTTGCCGTTACTTATATTTTCCCCTTAATTCGATCGAGGGCACTTTTTTCCAGACGGCTTACTTGCGCTTGTGAAATTCCGATTTCCTTAGCCACCTCAACCTGCGTCTTTCCCGCAAAAAACCGCAAAGATAAGATGCGTTTTTCCCTCTCGCCCAAATCGCGTATGGCTTCTTTAAGCGTAATTTCTTCCAACCAGTTGCTGTCCGTGTTGCGCATATCCCCCACCTGATCCATAACAAAGATAGCATCCGAGCCCTCGTTATAAATCGGCTCATACAGACTAACCGGATCCATGATGGCGTCCAAGGCCATAATCACGTCTTCTTTGGGAATGCCAAGTTCCTTGGCAATTTGATCGGCAGTCGGATCACCGATCCCCATACGATTGAGGCGTTCACGGGCCTGTAAGGCCTTATATGCCGTGTCGCGTACCGAACGGCTGACGCGGATACTGTTATTATCCCGCAAATATCGGCGGATTTCACCAATGATCATGGGCACCGCATAGGTGGACAATTGCACATTTTGGGTAATGTCGAAATTATCAATTGCTTTAATCAGACCGATACAGCCGATCTGAAACAGGTCATCCAGTTCCTCTTTTCGCCCGGTAAAACGCTGAACCACACTTAGGACCAATTTCATGTTACCGTTAATCAGTTGCTCGCGTGCCTTCATGTCACCATTTTTTACACGTATAAGAAGTTCCCGTTTTTCTGCCGCCGGAATAACCTTTAATTTTGAGGTATCGACCCCGCATATTTCGACCTTATAATGATTCATTGCGCCCACCCCACGTGATAATTTCATATGAAATTCATATGTAATGGGCTATCATGTCAAGAAATTCGTTCAATCTCCCACTTTAACTGTTGAAGAATTTTCTTTTCCAGCCGAGATATGTAGGATTGGGAAATGTGCAGTTCGTCCGCTACTTCGCGCTGGGTGCGCTCCTTTTCCCCGCACAAACCGAATCGCATGCGAATGATGCGTTTTTCCCGCTCGTTCAACTTATCCATTGCCTCGAAGAGCATACTTTTTTCAATCTCCGATTCAATGTTGCGATTGACGGTATCGGGGTCGGTACCCAAAATATCGGAGAGTAACAGTTCGTTACCATCCCAGTCAACATTGAGTGGTTCTTCGATGGATACCTCGGTACGGACGTTGGAATTTTTGCGTAAAAACATCAAGATCTCATTTTCAATACAACGGGAAGCATAGGTGGCCAGTTTAATGCTTTTGCTTTTACGAAAGGTGTTGACCGCTTTGATCAGCCCGATGGTGCCGATAGAGATGAGGTCTTCGATGTTGATTCCTGTATTTTCGAACTTTTTGGCAATATAAACGACCAGCCGCAAATTGTGCTCCACTAATTTGCTGCGAGCATAGGGATCATCGTATTGCAGCAGTTCGGTTAGTTCATCCTCGGCTTCGCGCGTGAGCGGTGCGGGTAACACGTCCGAGCCATTTATATAGTGGACACTCCCCGCGTGGAATATGCGATAAAACAACATATATATTTTCTCAATCCAAAGTTTCACACCCGTCTACCTCCCGAAATATCAGCGGCGAAAGCAATAACCCCACATCATTGAGATTCGTCTTGCTTACCGCAATTAATATATTATGTATGCAAATCTCTTTTCCGTTATAAATTAACGAGATACCATCAGGGCGAAAGGCCGTCAGCATCCCCTCTCCTGTGGCAGTTTTACAGGTAATAAGCCGCAATCGACTACGATAGCACGCGGGAATCTTCGACACGTCACCGCAAGCCATAAAAGCATCCATATGCTCCGGTAAAAGTTTGCCAATACGCTTGCCTTCGGCCAATAGCACCGGTGTTCCGGTAATGGCATCCACCATACTGTTGCCGGTATCCACTTTGGCCGGCAAGGTGATCTGCCGTTCAAACAAGGTAATGGTCACCTCGTATTCGGTCGCGGCGCCGACCACCTGAGTAAACGCTCTGGACACCAACGCCATCACGCCAAAACAGATAGCCGACACGCACAGCAGCGCAAACACGGGAATATCAATATAAAGTACATTATGGTTAAAGACGACGACACTACCCACGTCAGCATAGCGGTAGATAAGATAAAAGATACCGGCAAAGACAAAGGCAGACAATAGCGTAGCTGCCGTATTTTTAATAAAAGCAGTCACACTTTGATACCCCATAACCAACCATGTGCACAACACGGAAAGCAAAATGGCTGCGGCATTATACCATAGTGGGGATATATTCGAAATAAAAACGGCGCAGGAATATACAGCCCCGACAGCCGACGCACACAAAATTCTCCAACCAATAATTTTCTTGCGCCGCATCAGACAAGCAGAAGCATACAGCATCATATTAACAATCAGATTAACAAAAAATAATACGTCGATATACACCGTTGTCATCCGCTCACCTGCCGTTTCGTTCCCTATTATATGCCCTGACCTTTGCACAAATTGTCTAAACCAATCAGCCTCACAAGCTTTTGAAAAAATAACTCTAACATTATGATAAATTTTGGTTGACAATAACACTGCGATTATGCTATTATAATTTGGCACCGAGATGAAATAGCGCGCGGGTGTAGTTCAGTGGTAGAATTCCAGCCTTCCAAGCTGGTTATGTGGGTTCGATTCCCATCACCCGCTCCACACGTTCCGCTTGCGCCTGTAGCTCAGCAGGATAGAGCAACTGCCTTCTAAGCAGTGGGTCAGGGGTTCGAGTCCCTTCAGGCGCGCCATTTCTCCCCTGCTTATATCTTGTATATATGGTGATTGTAGCTTAGTTGGTTAAAGCGCCAGATTGTGGCTCTGGAGACCGTGGGTTCGAGTCCCATCTTTCACCCCATGCTTCCGAGTGCCAAACGGCACTCGGAAATTTTTTTAATTCTATATTGACAATCTATTCTTAATGATATATAATCCTAATAGAAATAAGTTCTATTAAGGATGATAGCATGAGTGACGTAAGAAATACGATGCAACGGAAGATTGTGTTGGATGCGGTAAAAGAACTGGCCAATCATCCCACGCCGGAAGATGTGTATTTGCATATTCATAAGACCTACCCTTCCATAAGCAAGAGCACCGTGTATCGAAATTTACATTATTTATGTGATGTTGGTGAATTGCTGCATCTGCCCATCCCCGATGCCGCCGATCATGTAGATCATCAAACGCATCCACACTTACACTGTGTATGTCGGGAATGTAAAAATGTATTTGACGTGCATGAGGACAGCGCCGAGCTCCCCCTGCCCAAGGACAACAAAAATTTCCAATATGAGAAATGTTATGTATTTTTCTCAGGCATTTGTTCAAACTGCTCCCATATAGAAAAATAATATAAAATAATTTTTTGTGAGGTAATTATCATGAAAGAACTCAAAGGAACCAGAACCGAAGCCAACCTGATGGCCGCCTTTGCCGGCGAATCTCAGGCCCGCAACAAGTACACCTATTATGCATCCAAAGCCAAGAAAGACGGCTATGTCCAGATCGCCAAGATCTTCGAAGAGACAGCTAACAACGAGAAGGAACATGCCAAACTGTGGTTCAAACTTCTGCACGACGGCGAAGTCCCCACCACTTCCGTTAACCTGCTCGACGCTGCTGAGGGCGAAAACTATGAGTGGACCGATATGTATGCCGGTTTTGCCAAGGAAGC
>CALBKB010000125.1 GCA_937892635.1 uncultured Clostridia bacterium | reverse complement strand
AGCCAAATTGCTCAGCCAAGGCCACGCCCAAAAAGACGGCCGCTACACAAATACAAAGACGATTGGCGCGGGAACGGAAAAAGCGAGTAGCCAACGACACGAGTAAGCCGATTGCCGAACCGACAGCCAATGACAGCACAATCTCCAGCAGTGGCTCAACGACGGTATTAAAGACGGTAATCTCCTGACCCGACGAAAGCGATTGGGCGATGGCCAACGAAACGGCAAAGACGATCAGACCGATGGCATCATCCATCGCAACGACGGGCAACAAGGTATTGGTGATGGGCCCCTTAGCCTTGTACTGACGCACGACCATGAGGGTGGCGGCAGGAGCAGTGGCGGTAGCAATAGCACCTAACACCAAAGACAACGGCGTATCAAAACCCAGCAAAATCAGAGCGACATCAACCAACAGACAAGCTGTCAGCGCCTGAAAGAAACAGATGATGATAGCACTTTTACCGATCTGTTTAAGGTGGGAAAACCGAAACTCATTACCAATCGAGAAGGCGATAAAACCGAGCGCTACCGTTGAAATGGAGCCAACCGTTTCCAGTGAATCGGCCGGAAAAAGATTAAAAACATACGGACCGATTAAAAGTCCGGCGATCAGATAGCCGGTGACATTGGGCAGATGCACAAGTTTAACAACGCGGGTCAATAACAGGCCTACGATCATGGCAAATGCCAGACTCAATAGGATATTCATGGTTAATCTTCGTTGACTCCTTCCGCGTAGGCAATAGGCAGCGTGAAGAGAACGCCGGTGTTGGGCTTATCCAGCGAACCCACCTGTTCACGGATAACTGCCTTGGCAATCTCCACCTTTTTATCGGGCAGAACGAGCAGAACAATCTTGCCCTGTGCATGAGCCGGATTGAGGAACTGGCGCAAGGAGCCGAAAAGGGGCGGCGGCTCAATTTTGGAATCGCTCAGGGCATGGAGCATACCTTCACAGGGAACGACGGTAGCGCCGTGAATTTCACGCTCCATGAGCTTGGACATAAGCGGAGCAACGACATCGCTGTCAGCAGCAATGAAAAACAATAATTGCATACGATAACCTCCTAAACGCAAAGCAAAAGGAAGCCTCACGACTTCCTTTTGAATTTTCTAATATGTTATACACCCGAGGGTATATTTTGTCAAGTGATATCATTCAATTTCACGACAAAGTTTTTCAAATTCCGCACCGTCAATTTTTTCCTTATCCAACAACGTCTCGGAAACCTTATCCAGCAAGGCGCGGCGACGGGTCAAAATCTCCTTGGCGCGGTCCATGCCCTTTTCAATAAAGGCCTTGACTTCCTGGTCGATTAAGGACGCGATCTGTTCGGAATAATTACGGGAGGTGGCAAAGTCACGACCTAAAAAGACCTCTTCATGCTCGCTGCCGAAGACGATGGGACCAAGCTTTTCGCTCATGCCGTATTTGGTGACCATCTTACGGGCAATCTCAGTGGCACGCTGGATATCATTAGACGCACCGGTGGAAATATCGTCAAGCGCCACCATTTCGGCAACACGACCGCCTAAGAGGGAAACGATCTCGTCTTCCATATCCCCTTTGGATTGATAGAACTTATCGTCCGACGGCAGATGCATGGTGTAGCCGCCTGCCATACCGCGGGGAATGATGGAGATTTCATGGACCTTATCGTGATTGGGCAGTTCGGCAGCCACAATAGCGTGACCGGCCTCATGCACCGCCGTTAATTTCTTTTCCTTGTCGGTGATGCGACGGTTCTTTTTCTCGACGCCCATCATGACCTTAACGATAGAATCCTGAATATCTTGCATGCTGATCTTGGTTTTATCCTGACGGGCGGCCAACAAGGCGGCCTCGTTGAGGATGTTTTCCAGATCGGCACCCGAGAAGCCGGCTGTTGTGCGCGCAATCACACCAAAATCCACGTCCGCTTCAAAATGCTTATTGCGGGCATGTACCTTCAAGATACCTTCGCGGCCCTGGACGTCGGGCAGATTGATGACAATCTGACGATCAAAACGACCGGGACGCAACAACGCACGGTCCAAAACGTCGGGACGGTTGGTAGCAGCAATAACAATAACGCCTT
>CALBKB010000124.1 GCA_937892635.1 uncultured Clostridia bacterium | reverse complement strand
AATTACGGCAAGGTGCAGATCGTTTACGGCGCACGTTCCAAGGACGACCTTGTGGACTATGCCGAGATAATCAACGAGTGGATGGCAGACGATGGCATTGAGGTAAACCTCACCATCGACCGTGAGCAGGAGGGCTGGGACGGACATGTCGGCTTTGTTCCCAACTACGTTAAGGAATTGGCCTTTGACACCAACAAGGTAGCCATTATCTGCGGCCCGCCCATTATGATCAAGTTCTCTTTGGAAGGGCTGGCTTCGCTGGGCTTTACCAAGGAGCAGGTTTACACGACGCTGGAAATGCGCATGAAATGCGGTATCGGCAAATGCGGCCGTTGTAACGTTGCCAATAAGTACATCTGCAAGGACGGCCCTGTGTTCCGCTTTGATGAGCTGGATGAGCTGCCCGATGAGTATTAAGGAGAAAATCGCTATGGAGAATATGGTAAATGTCTATCTGTTCGGGAAGAAATACACCGTTCCCGAAAACCTGACCATTATGAATGCGATGGAATATGCGGGCTACCAGTTGGTACGCGGTTGCGGTTGCCGCAACGGCTTCTGCGGTGCTTGCGCCACCATCTACCGCATCAAGGGCGATCGCGACCTGAAGGTCTGCCTGGCTTGCCAGACTAAGGTTGAGAACGATATGTACGTCGCAACTCTGCCCTTCTTCCCGCTGGTCAAACAGGTCTATGATATGGATCAGATCAAGCCGACCGAGCAGGTTATGATGCAGTTGTATCCCGAGATCTACGCCTGCGTCGGTTGCAACGCCTGCACCAAGGCCTGCACGCAGGATTTGAACGTTATGCAGTATATCGCCTACGCTCAGCGCGGCGAGTATGAGAAGTGCGCCGAAGAATCGTTTGACTGCGTTATGTGCGGCGTCTGCTCCTCCCGTTGCCCGGCCGGCATCTCTCATCCGCAGGTGGCCATGCTGGCTCGCCGCTTAAACGGTAAGTACTTAGCCCCCGATTGCGGACACCTGAACGATCGGGTGCAGGAGATCAAGGACGGCACCTTTACCGAGCTGATCGAAAACCTGATGCAAAAGCCGATTGAAGAGCTCAAAGAACTTTACAACAACCGTGAGATTGAGAAATAAGGAGGGGTGAAAGAATGTATCCGGAAAGACTGAAAGACTCGTTGGCCGCCGTTGAGGCCGCCCGTGAGGCCAATATTGCACTGGAACCCCGCCGCATGACGGCGCAGGAGAAAGAAGACCTGTTGGCCGCTTATCACCCCGACTACCGTCAGGACCAGTTTGAGGTGCTGACCATCGGCCCCAATAAGGGCGAAAAGGTGCCCAAGGAACTGGCCGCCTCTTTGCAGGCAGCCAGCCGTATTACCTCGGACGCGGTGGATTTGAACAAGGTTGACTATGATGTTGACGTGTTGGTTATCGGCGGTGGCGGTGCCGGTTCATCGGCTGCCATTGAAGCGCATGCTGCCGGCGCCAATGTTATGATTGTGACCAAACTGCGTATCGGCGATGCCAATACCATGATGGCAGAAGGTGGCATTCAGGCCGCCGATAAGCCCAACGACTCGCCTGCCATCCATTTTGTGGATGCCTTCGGCGGCGGTCACTATGCCGCCAAGCGCGACCTGCTGGCCAAACTGGTCTGCGATGCCCCCGAAGCCATTCAGTGGCTGGGTGAACTGGGTGTGGAATTCGATAAAGATGCCCAGGGCAACATGATCACCACCCATGGCGGCGGCACCTCCCGTAAGCGCATGCACGCCGCTCGCGACTATTCGGGTGCTGAGATCATGCGTACCCTGCGTGACGAGGTTCTGGGTCGCAGCATTCCCGTGGTTGATTTCACGGCTGCTATCGAACTGATCCTCGATGACAAGGGCAACGCCGCCGGCGCTGTTCTGATGAACATGGAGACCAAGGAACTAATGGTTGCCCGTGCCAAGACGGTCATTATCGCTACCGGCGGTGCCGGCCGCATGCACTATCAGGGCTTCCCGACTTCCAACCACTATGGTGCCACCGCTGACGGCCTGGTTATGGGTTATCGTGCCGGTGCCCGTCTATTGTATGCCGACACCCTGCAATATCACCCGACCGGTGCGGCGTATCCCGAGCAGATTTTCGGGGCGTTGGTTACCGAGAAGGTGCGTTCTCTGGGCGCCAAGTTGATCAATGTCAAGGGCGAAGCCTTTATGCATCCGCTTGAGACCCGTGACGTGTCGGCTGCTTCCATCATTCGTGAATGCTCCGATCGCGGCAACGGTGTCGACACCGGTTCGGGTCAGGCCGTTTGGTTGGACACGCCGATGATCGAGAAGATTGGCGGCGAGGGCACGATTTTGCGCCGCATCCCTGCCATGCATCGTATGTTTGCCAAGTACGGCATTGATATTCGCAAAGAGCCCATTCTCATCTATCCGACCCTGCACTATCAAAACGGCGGACTGGATATCACCGTTGACGGTCAGACCACCAACGTCAAAAATCTGTTTGTGGCCGGTGAGGCAGTCGGCGGTATTCATGGCCGTAACCGTTTGATGGGTAACTCTCTGCTTGACATTATCGTCTTCGGTCGCAGCGCAGGCAAGAATGCAGCGGCGACGGCCAAGGAAGTCACCGTTGGTGCGCTTTCCCTGAAGCATGTGGACGAATTTGAGGCACAGCGTGCTGCCGCAGGCATTAACGGTACGGAAGTTTCTCCGAAACTGCTCCCTACCTATACCCACGGCAATTCCGAATTTGAGGGTAAAAAGGTATTTTAATGTTTGGAGGAAACGATCATGTCTATCTTTAATGGAATGATTTCCGTATCGGGGGTTGCCTTCCTGGTATTCTGCGTGATGGCCATTATTGCTGTCGGTTATGCCATTGGCCGCATCACGGTAAAGGGTGTCAGCCTGGGCGATTCGGGCGTGTTCATCATCGCGCTGGTCTTTGGTTGTCTGTTCTTCCCAGTGTTGTCCAAGGCATTGGGAGGAGATGCTTTCACCAAAGATGCGCTTAAGCTGGTTGAAAATCTCGGGTTGATTCTCTTTGTTACGTCGGTTGGTTTTATTGCCGGCCCCAAATTCTTTGGTAATTTGAAGAAAAATTTTAAGTCCTATGTGCTGCTGGGTCTGATCATCATTGTGTCGGGCGCTATCGCGGCCGTGTCCTGCATCTATATCGGGCGCGTGATCGAGCCGGATATGGGCACCAAGGATCTGACGGCTATGGTCGTGGGGCTGCTTTCCGGTTCGCTGACCTCGACGCCTGCCTTCTCAGCTGCTAAGGCAACGGTAGACGCTTCGCTGGAAGGCGTGGTTACCGTTGGTCACGCCATCTCCTATATCTTCGGCGTGCTGGGCGTGGTGCTTTTTGTGCAGTTGATTCCTAAGATGTGCAAGGCGAATATGGAAGAAGAACGCGCCAAGCTGATTTCGGTAGAAAACGGCGGAAAGGCACGCAAAGTTGTGGAGAATCTCATTCATATGGATGAGTTTGGCATCATGCCGTTTGCGCTGGCTGCGGTGTTGGGCGTGCTGGTTGGCTCGCTTAAAATTCCTCTCTCCGGCGAGGGCTGGGCGGCTTTGTTTGCCGGCGAGAAAATCGTGGGAACGACCTTCTCGTTAACCTCTACCGGCGGATGCCTGCTTATGTCGCTGATCTTCGGTCACTTTGGCCGTATTGGTCGCGTCAGCATTATGCCAAAGGAGTCGGTGCTCAAGGTCTTCCGTGAATTTGGTTTAATCCTGTTCCTGATCGGTGCCGGTGTTGCCGGCGGTGCGGAGTTCATCCACGTCTTCAAGCCCGTCTATTTTGCTTACGGCGTTTGGATGACCATTTTCCCCATGATTATTGGTTATGTCTTTGCCAAGTACGTGCTCAAGCTCAGCCTGCTCAACAATCTGGGCTCGATCACCGGTGGTATGACGTCCACTCCGGCATTGGGTACGTTGATCAACGTGGCAGGTACCGAGGATGTGGCCGGTGCTTACGCCGCCACCTATCCCATCGCTTTGATTGCGGTGGTGCTGGTTTCCCAGTTCTTGATTCTTCTGTTCTAATCATAAAAGGAGCAAGTATTACTTGCTCCTTTTTCATTTGTGTGGTATGATGGTAACAGAAAAGGGGTTTGCTGTATGAAAAACCTGAAAACTTGGACACTTCACCGCTTGCAGGGTGTTGGTATGGTTTTTATGACCTTTCCTGCGGTGGTCGCCTTTTTGTTGTTTGCCGCTATTGTGGGCATCATGAAAATAGGCGCGTTTGGGGAAAGCGATCTGATCAATAATTTGTTGCTGACCTTTCTGGTGGGCGCTGTCAGTAATCTGCTGCTTATGTTGCTCATTCGTCGCAAGGAAGGCAGCGGCGGTTGGCAATTGGCGGTTACCGGTATCGGCATTACCGTGCCCTGCGGCGTTTTTTTGTTGCTGTACGGTATGGAGGATGTAACGGGACTGTGGCAAGCACGGATCATCGTCTTGATGCTGGTTATGTTGTTGGTCATTTTGCGGCTCTTGTGCAAACATTTATCCTGCGGCATCACCGAGGCCACCTGGTTACTGTTGCGGCGGTTTCTGGTCGGGCTTGTGTTTGGCGGCGTGCTTTTTATTGCCGGCGTGACAACGGTATTTTTGACTTCGCTACTCATTGGCATGACCATGACGGCCGTCGTTGTGGGGCAGATTTTGGTCTTTTCGGCATTTGTGTGCCTGCTCTTTGTGTTGCGTGCCTTTGTGCCTGCGTCGCATGTTTCCACGCCATCGGAAAGTGTCGGCTATCGGAGG
>CALBKB010000123.1 GCA_937892635.1 uncultured Clostridia bacterium | reverse complement strand
TGCGGAGAAATCGAAATCAGCGAGGGCGTTATCGTTGCAAAGCGTCACATCCATATGACTCCCGCCGATGCCGAGGCTTTCGGCGTTGCCGACAAGCAGATCGTTAAGGTTCAGATCGATTCCAAGGAGCGTTCCATTATCTTTGGTGACGTTGTGGTACGTGTCAACAAAGATTATCGCAATGCCATGCACATTGACACCGACGAATCTAACGCCGCTTGCCTGGACGGAACCGAAAAGGGCACTATTCTGAAATAACAACGAGAATCCCCTAACTCGGTTAGGGGATTTTCTTATGTGAGGAAAGTTACATGAAACGATTTATCAGTTTTATCTTGTTTTTTGTATTACTGTTCGGCGCCCTTCCAATTTTTGCCTCAAATGATTCGGTAAAGCAGGTTACCATTGTTAACTGCGATACGGGGCGCCCTATTGTTACGGCAAACGGCACTTCCACTTTTACGATGGAAACCAAGGGCAATATTTCGATCCACGCACAAAAGATGGCGAGGACCATTATGTGGATCTCAGCCAACCCACCCCACAAAGCGTCAAGCAGGCCGTGAGCTATACCATAACCAATTTGGCACTCGAACGCACCCAAATCCAGCTGAGTAACGGCAATTACCTGTATGACACCGACCAAGGTACCGACAACGTCGCCACCCCGGCCAGCCAAACTGACGGCACTTCCATTGCTACCGCTTGGTTTATCACCGAAGCCTCGGATAGCCAGCCATTAAAAGTGCTGACCATCGGCGATTCGCTGACCTACGGCATCAATCAGGACTTGGCGCACGGTCAACCGCGAGTGGCTTATCGGCAGGCACTATCAAAAAACCTTATTTCGTATTTCGGCAAAGTTGCCTTTGTAGGCAATGTAACCGATTATGTAAGTGAGGTTGACGATGATTTCTTATACCGTCATTCCGGGTACAGCGGTTATGTGATCGAGGATGTCTATCAGGTAGAAAATCATCCGGGGATAAAGCCTTTGGTTGACGATATGATGAAAAAGTACCAACCCGATATTGTCATCCTGATGCTGGGCACCAACGATCTATTCCGCGCCATGACGGTGAATGAGATCATCCCTCGTTGGGAAAATCTTGTATTACAGATCGAAGCGCAGTTACCCGAAGACGGACTGCTGATTTGTTCGAGCCTGCCCCCCATTCAATCCTTGACCAAAGAAGACGCGTTTAATGAGAAGATTCAAATAAGAACGCGGGAACTGGCACAGGAAGGATACAAAGTGGGATTTGCCGACCCCAACACTCCACTCAGCCAAAAAGCGGATTCCTACCTCAATGCTGACGGCACCCATTTGAACCGGTTCGGTTACGAGGTGGTCGGTCAAGTTTTTACCGATGCCATACAAAAGGCCTATAAACAAGACGGCCAAAAAGTTCAGCCTAATCCGCTGATTCCTGCTGATCCCAATGCTTCCGCTGACACGGAAAGTTCTGTGCCCGACCCCCACAAAGGGGCGTCTTCCCTGCCCTTGCTTTGGCCGATTATCGGTGCGGTGGTTATGGCGGCTGTCATTGTTATTGTCTTGTTAAGACGAAAAAAGTAATATAAAAAGCGGCGGAATTTCCGCCGCTTTTATTATGCCTGTAACATATCTTCCAACTCTTGTTCACTGATAACAGTAACCCCTAAGGCAAGGGCTTTATCCAATTTACTGCCCGCCTCTTCCCCGGCCAAAACATAGGTTGTTTTCTTGGAAACCGAAGAAGATACCTTACCGCCCTGAGCTTCGATCAAGGACGCTGCCTGGTCACGCGTGTAGCGTTCGAGTTTGCCGGTCAATACGAAAGTGTAACCGAGAAAACGACTGCCGCCCAGCGACTTTTCATAGGTCATACTCACATCCGCCGCCCGTAAACGGCTGATCAAGGCTTGCGATTGGGGCAAGGCGAAATAATCGGTGAGGCAAGCCGCCGTGATAGCGCCGACATCGTTGATGCCGACTAATTGTTCGGCATTAGCCGCCATAAGAGCATCGATATCTCCGAAGGTTTCAGCCAATACCTTGGCTGCCTGCTTACCGACTTGGCGAATACCCAGAGCATAGATGACACGATCCAAGCCGGCCGACCGAGAACGGTTGATAGCCGCCAAAAGGTTATCAGCCGATTTTTCACCCATACGATCCAGGTTCAGCAGATCCTCTTTGCGTAGATCATACAGGTCGGCAGAACTGGACAACAAACCGCCGGCGATCAGTTGACTGATAACGGCAGGGCCAAGCCCCTCAATATCCATGGCGTCGCGAGAACAAAAATGCTCAATATTCCGCTGCAACTGAGCCGGACAGGCCGGATTGACACAGCGAACGGCCGCCTCGTCTTCTTCCCGCACCACGGCACTGCCGCAAGACGGACAATGACAGGGCATCTGATAGGGGACGCTGTCCAGCGGACGTTTTTCCGGCACGATACCAACCACTTCCGGAATGATATCCCCTGCCTTGCGCACCAAAAGGGTATCACCGATTCGTATATTGCGCTGGGTAATAAAATCAATATTATGGAGCGTGGCACGAGAAACGGTTGTGCCAGCCAAGCGGATAGGATCAAAGCTGGCATTGGGTGTGAGCACGCCCGTACGCCCCACCTGAATGGTAATATCACGCAAACGACTTTCCTTGATTTCAGGCGGATATTTATAGGCAACCGCCCATTTGGGAACCTTGGACGTCGTTCCCAACAGATCGCGTTGAGCAAAATCATTGACCTTGATAACCGCCCCATCAATATCAAAGGGCAATGCATCACGGTTTTGGCCGAGAATTTCAATCTGTTCCAAGACCTGTTCAAAATCGGAATAGGGGCCGTAGTAGGCGTTGGTAGGAAAGCCCATTTCCTGCAGACGATCGAGAGTTTCGCTGTGGGACTGACTTTCAAAGCCTTGTGCGCGTTGCAAATTAAAGACGAGGATATCCAGTTTGCGCTGAGCCGCAATCCGCGAATCCAGCTGTCGCAACGAGCCTGCTGCGGCGTTTCTGGGATTGGCAAAGAGAGGCTGACCTTCGGCCTCTCGCTGAGCGTTTATAGACTCAAAAACCTTACGGGGCATAAATACCTCACCGCGCACTTCCATAAACGGCAACGGCTCACGCAAGGTCATAGGCACCGAACGAATGGTTTTCATATTTTCGGTTACATCCTCGCCCGTTACGCCATCACCGCGGGTCGAGCCGCGCCAGAAGACACCGTCACGATACTCCAAGGAGGCCGAAAGTCCATCGATTTTAGGCTCTAATACATACTGCGGATTGGGCACGACCTCTCTCACCCGCGCATCGAAGGCGCGCAACTCATCAAATGAAAAAGCATCCTGCAGGGACAGCATCGGTACCTCATGAACAACCGATGTGAATTTATCCAACACCGCACCGCCGACACGTTTGGTCAGCGAAACGGGTGAAGCATATTGAGGATACTTCGACTCTAAATCGGCCAGCTCTCGCAACAACATATCGTAGTCATAATCGGAGATCTGCGGATCATCATCTACGTAATATTTTTTGGCGTAATATTCCAGCTGACTATTGAGTTGTTCCATTCTTTTTTGAATTTCCATATCCTTCGCCTATCCTAATTCTAAAAAGTTATTAATCTTATCCCACAGTTCTTCATTGGTAGCAACGTTGGTATAGTTATCGGGCACGTTGCCCAGCAACACCGATTCGCCTAATACGATGGATGTGCTTACCGTGGCATATTCGGTATACGCCGGCATAACAATACCGATGGTTACCGTGACTTCCAGCAAAATCTGATGGATGGTTTGGTTAATGCCTGCCGATGAAAAGGTATTAACAATATCGGTTTCGGCATACCCAACGGGTAACAGATCTATGTAAATGCGCGGACCGACACCCGACAACAACTCACCACCGATAACACTGCCGATGGGGATGCTGATGCTGGCGCTGTCCAAACGGCTGACACGGTCGGATATAACAGAGGTCAATTCAGCTTTAAGACGGTTGATCTGTGCGGTATTGGTTTTGCTGAACATTGCAAAGCGCACTTTCATCGGAATATACGCCTTG
>CALBKB010000122.1 GCA_937892635.1 uncultured Clostridia bacterium | reverse complement strand
ACAACTCTTGCAAAAAGTATTGCTGAAAGTTTAAATAGAAAATGTACAAAAATATCAGTAGGTGGAGTAAATGATGAAGCTGAAATTGTTGGACATAGAAAATCTTATTTAGGTGCTAGTCCAGGAAGAATTATAGAAGGAATGAGAGGAAAAAAATACGAATATCTGGAAAAGGAAGAAATCAGTCTTTTATATGGGGTTCGCGGAATTGTTGAAAAGAGAAAAGAAGAATATGAAGAGACGTACCGTCAGGGAATTGTAATAGGCGTGGTGCTTATTATTGCCGGTGTGATTCCGCTTATTCTTGCAGGAGCATTGGGAGCAAATGACTTTGTGGCATCTATCTTTGTATGTGTTTTGCTTTGCTTTATTGCAGCAGCAGTTCACCTTTTTGTAGGAAGAGGAATGGTACATGATTCCTTTGTGAAATTGTTACAGGAAGGTGATTATTCGCCGGAAATGAAGAGAGGCGGAAAAAAGGTGGAGAAGATTGCCGGTATTTACTGGTGCGTGGTTACTGCGATTTTCCTTGCATGGAGTTTCCTTTTCAATGCTTGGGGAATCAGCTGGGTAATCTGGCCGGTAGCAGGTGTGCTCTTTGGTGCTATTGCGTGTGCCGTACGCGTTATGGGGAAGAGATAAATATCGTCAGATATCATAATATATGACATACAGAAAACTCTCACGGATGTGAGAGTTTTTTTGATGCAACAAATAGTTAATGAAAAAGTATAAAATCCCCCGTTTCCGAAGATAGTAATCATTAATACTATAAAATAAGAAAACAAAGCGGAGGAAAAAATGAGCCGAATCTATAAATCTGTGGATGAACTGGTGGGAAGTACACCGATTGTGGAATTAATGAATCTGGCAGAGGAGTTTGAACTGGAGGCAAGGATATTTGCCAAATTGGAATATCTGAATCCGGCAGGCTCCATCAAGGACAGGGTGGCAAAGGCAATGCTTGAGGCGGCAGAGCGGGAAGGAAAGATTAAACCGGGAGATGTGATTATTGAGCCGACAAGCGGCAATACCGGAATCGCGCTTGCATCAATCGGAACGGCAAAGGGATACCGTGTGATTATCGTGATGCCGGATAATATGTCAGAAGAACGCCGTAAACTGATTGCAGCATACGGGGCAGAGGTTGTGCTGACGGCAGGAGAAGAAGGGTTAAAGAGTGCCATCCAAAAGGCGGAGGAACTGGCAAAAGAGACTCCAAACAGTTTCATTCCGGCACAGTTTGACAACCCGGAGAATACCAAAATCCATTTGGACACTACCGGACCGGAGATTTATAGTGATATGAACGGATTGGTGGACATCTTTGTGGCGGGTGCAGGTACCGGCGGCACCATCAGCGGTACCGGACGGTATCTTAAGGAGAAAAATCCCGCCCTCAAGGTTATCGCCGTTGAGCCGGCCGCCTCGCCCTTGCTCTCGGGCGGCAACGCCGGCGCTCACGGATTGCAAGGAATCGGCGCCAATTTTATCCCCGAAACGCTGGATGTTTCGGTGTATGATGACATCATCGCCGTCACCGAAGAACAGGCCTATGCCGCCGCTCGCCTTCTGGGCGCGCGCGAGGGAGTTTTGGTCGGTATCTCGTCCGGGGCAGCCCTTCACGCCGCCTTAACCGTTGCCGATCGCCCGGAAAACGAAGGAAAGACGATTGCGGTTATTCTGCCCGATACCGGCGACCGCTATCTATCCACCCCCTTGTTTGAATAAATGGAAAGGAGATTCCTATGCGTCTATACAACAACGCTCAACTGGCGGAACATCGCCTATATTTAGAAGCCTTATCCCGCCAATATCGTACCGTGCGAGAGGTTGCAGCTGAGATCATCAATCTGCGCGCCATTCTCAATCTGCCCAAGGGCACCGAGCATTTCATGTCGGATATTCACGGCGAATATGAATCCTTTCGCCATATTCTTAACAACGGCTCAGGCACCATTCGTGAAAAGCTCGACGCCTTGTTTAAGGACACCTTGCCCGCACACGAACGCGCCGAATTGGCTACCCTTATTTATTATCCCAAACCCAAACTAAAAGAAATCCTCAGCCATGTGCGCGATAAGGACGAATATTATCGCATCACCCTATTTCGCCTGATCAAAGTATGCAGTCTTGTGGCCTCGAAATACACACGCAGTAAAGTGCGCAAGGCATTACCCGCTTGCTATGCTTTTATTTTAGACGAACTCCTATACAGCAACAGCGTCAACAATTCGCATAGAGACGCCTACCAGGAAAATATTATTACCTCGATCATTGATTTGGGTCAGGCCGAATCGATGATTATAGCCCTGTCCTCCACCATCAAACGCCTTATCGTCGACCGCCTACATATCGTCGGCGATATTTTTGACCGCGGTTCACGCCCCGACATCGTCGTTGACGACTTAATTGCCTATCATCGCGTGGATATCCAATGGGGTAACCATGATATTCTTTGGATGGGCGCCGCTTCGGGCAGCTATGTCTGTATCGCTAACGCCCTAAACAACGCCTTTTCCTACGGCAATCTTGACACCATTGAGGTGGGATACGGCATCAGCCTGCGCCCCCTGGCGCAATTTGCCGCCAACACTTACAGCGATACCGACCTAACCTGTTTTATGCCAAAAGCCGACGGCGACACCCTGTCCTATACCGCCAACTCTCCCGCTCTGGTGGCCGGCATGCACAAAGCCATCGCCGTCATTCTTTTTAAGCTGGAAGGCGACGTCATTCGCCGCAACCCCGATTTTCATATGGAAGATCGACTCTTGCTCAACGACATCGACTACGAGGCAGGCACCGTTACCCTTGAGGATAAGGTATATCCCTTGAAGGATCGGATCTTCCCCACCATTAACCCCACTGACCCCTATCGCCTTACCGAACAAGAGCAAGAGGTGATGGAACAGCTCAAATCCGCCTTCCATCACAGCGAAAAGCTGCAGCATCACGTGGACTTCCTCTTCGCCAAAGGCGGGTTATATAAATGTTGCAATAACAATCTGCTCTTCCATGGTTGCATCCCCATGAACGAGGACGGCTCCCTGATGGATCTGTCCATTGACGGCTGCCCACTTCACGGAAAAGCCCTGCTCGATGCCATCGAACGCATCCTACGCAGCGGCTATCACGCCCCTGCCACCTCGCCCGAACGAGCTCGCGCTAACGATTATATGTGGTTCTTATGGTGTGGTCGCCACTCTCCTCTTTTCGGCCGCAACCGCATGCGCACCTTTGAACGCCTGCTCCTGGAAGACCCGTCGACCCACATCGAAGAACGCAATCCCTATTACCACCTGTACGAAAACGAAGCGGCCTGCATAAAAATCCTGCAGGAATTCGGCTATGATAACCCACACAGCCATATCATCAACGGCCACATACCCGTTCGCCGTATCAAAGGAGAAAGTCCGATCAAGGCAAACGGGCGGCTGATCGTCATCGACGGCGGCTTCTGCCAATCCTATCAAACCCAAACCGGCACCGCCGGCTACACGCTCGTCTATAATTCCTACTGCATGCGCATTATTGCACACGAGCCCTTTATCGGTACCGCCAACGCCATCTCGCAAAATCAGGACATCTCCTCCTCCACGGTCATCTTTGACGTGATGGAAAATCGCATCCCCGTTTCCCAAACCGATGACGGCGCCGTCATTCATCGGCGCATCGAGGGCTTGACCATGCTGCTGAGCGCCTACCAAAACGGACTGATCAAAGAAATCGAAGAATAATAAAACGGCACTTCATACCGAAGTGCCGTTTTTATTATACATCCAGCTTCACAAGATCTTCATAGCTCTCACGCTTAACCGCTATATAACTCTCACCGCCCCGCAGCATAACTACGGGCGGTCGGGGGATGCGGTTATAATTGGACGCCATCGAATAATGATAAGCACCCGTTGTCAAACAAGCCAACAAATCGCCACGCTCCATCGACTCGGGCATGGGTACCTCGCGCTGTAGAATATCGCCGCTTTCACAGCACCGCCCCGCCACCGTCACCGCCATGGTGCGCGGCTGATCCATCTTGGTCGCCGGCAATATGGTATACGGTGCGCCGTACATGGCATGTCGCACGTTATCGGTCATGCCCCCATCCACCGACAGATAGGTCAAATATCCGGGAATCTTCTTGCACGACCCCACCGTATACAGGGTCAGCCCCGCGTCAGCCACCATGCTGCGCCCCGGCTCAAACCCGATGATCGGCATCTCTAAGCCCAGCTCCTCGCAAGTACCCTTGACAAAATCAGCAATCGAACGAATGTTTCGTCCAATATCCGCCGTCGGCTGCTGGGCAATATAGCGTACACCAAATCCACCGCCCAGATCCAGCTGTTGGGCCGTGTATCCAAATTCAGCCTTAACCTGCGCCATAAACCGCAACATCACATCCGCACTGGCCAAAAACACGTCCGGCTCAAACACCTGCGAGCCGACGTGGCAGTGAAATCCCGCAAGGTCAATATTATCAAGGGAGATCG
>CALBKB010000121.1 GCA_937892635.1 uncultured Clostridia bacterium | reverse complement strand
AACGGAAAAATGACCGAGATCCTCGATTCAGCCACCGACCAGTGGGGCATCAAGGTCATCCGCGTCGAACTCAAAAACATTATCCCGCCCGCCGAGATCCAAAACGCCATGGAAAAGCAGATGAAGGCCGAGCGCGACCGCCGCGAAACCCTGCTCGAAGCCGAAGGCCATAAGGCCGCCGTCATCACCCGCGCTCAGGGCGATAAGCAGGCCATGATTCTGGCCGCCGAAGGCGAACGCGATGCCCGTATCGCCCGCGCCGAAGGCGAGGCCAAAGCCACCCTGCTGGCCAAACAGGCCGAGGCCGACGGTTTGACCGCCCTCATGGGCGCCGGTGTCGATGCCGCCGTGCTCGAACTCAAAAAATACGAGGCGCTCATCGCCCTCTCCAACGGCCGCGCCTCTAAGATCATCGTCCCCACCGATGTCGTCGATATGACCAAGTCCAACGTCGTCTTCTCCGAAACGACGGGTCTGGGCCATACCCCCGCCGCCGCCGTCGATCCCGCCGCGCCGAAAAAACCCGATATTTGCTGCGATTAACCAAAGCCGCCCTTGTGGCGGCTTCTTTTTTATGCTACAATAGGGGAAAAGGAGGGGGCTATCATGAAAATATCCAAACAGGACGCGCTCTTCTGGTTCCGCTTTTTTGCAAAGCTTCCCCCCGATGAAGAGCTCTCCCCCAAACAGATGGAGATCGTCTATGCCACCCTCGCTCAGATCGAGCGTGGTGTCGAGGCTCGCCAAACAGCCTTAATGGCGCCGATCAAAAATCTCAAAAGTCTGCAAGGCCGCACCCTCTACGTCGGCGACGATGCCAAATTCGCCAAAGGCTGCCGCTCCTGCCTCACCGGTACGGGGCTGAGCGCCGTGCGCAAAACCAACAAGTGTAATATCCAATGCCCCTTCTGCTATAACTACGGCGAGCTCGACGCCATCCCGCCCATCGGCGAAGGCATGTGGGATATCGGCGGCACCAAGTTCTATGAAGAGGATATTGACCTGCTGCTGAGCGGGGACAAGCACCCCACCGGCATCGCCTACGTCTACCTCGAACCCTTCATGGAAATCGAGGTCTATTATCCCATCATCAAAAAATTCCGCGCCGCCGGCATCCACCAGCATATGTATACCAACGGCACTCTCTGTACCGAGCAAAACCTCAAAGCCCTCGCCGAGGCAGGGCTCGACGAACTGCGCTTCAACCTCGGCGCCACCGGCTGTGCCGATTCGGTCATTCGCGCCATGGCGCTGGCCAAAAGATATATCCCGTCGGTCGGCATCGAAACGCCCATGACCCGCGAATTTTTTCACGCCTTTTTTGAGAAACAAGAGGCCATTTTGGCTACCGGTATCGACTTTATCAATGCCGCCGAACTCCATCTCAACCCCAACAACCTCGATAACTATATCGGATTGCCCATGTATATCTGCCGTCAGGGCTATCTCTCGCCCATCGAGAGTCGGGAACTGACCCTGCGCTTGATGAAGAAGGCCGACGACGAGGGCTGGCCGCTGGCGGTGCACGACTGCGCCAACCGCACCAAGTTCGCCCGCGACCTCAACCGTAAAGCCAAAGAGGGCGGCTGGTTCGGCGCCAGCGACTACGCTTGCGAGTTTGACACCGTCCCCTTCGACGCCCTCCTGCCCACCCTTGAGGACGAGACCTTCGCCTTCGTCGAGGAGGAAGAATTGCCCCGCGGCTATCGCCCCGGCGACCTGCTGTGGTAAAGGAGAACCTATGAATAATATCGTGTTGATCGGCATGCCGGGCAGCGGCAAATCCACCGTCGGCGTGCTGCTGGCCAAGATGCTGGGCATGAATTTTATCGATACCGACCTGCTCATCCAGCAGCAGGAAGGCATGAAACTCCATGAGATTTTGGAGCAAAAGGGCAACGCCTATTTCGCCGCCGTCGAACAGGCGGTCAATGCCGCGGTTACGGCCGAAAACACCGTCATCGCCACCGGCGGAAGCGTCGTCTACGGCGCGCAGGCGATGAACCATCTGTGCCAAATCGGTCGGGTCGTCTATCTCAAAGTACCCCTGCAAGAGCTGGAACGGCGCATTAAGGACTTTACCACCCGCGGCATTCAGATGCGTCAGAACCAGACCTTGGCCGACCTGCTGGCCGAACGCGCCCCGCTGTACGAGAAATACGCCGATATCACCGTGCGCGTCGGCAGCGCCGGGTTGCAGGGCAATGCCGAAAAAATTATACGGGCCCTGTCCGATTTCGCTTGACAATCGCGTCTGTGCCATGTATAATATATGAGCAATTATTATCTATATGTGTCTGCATATATAGGACAAACCGTTAGGAGGTGTCACAATGGTAAGAACCTATCAGCCCAAGAAGCGTCAGCGCAGCAAGGTGCATGGCTTCCGCAAGAGAATGCACACCAAATCGGGCCGTGCTGTCCTCGCTCGCAGAAGAGCCAGAGGCAGAGCAAGACTTTCTCACTAAGTGAGAGCACCCTCCAAGGAGCTGTTTTATAATGAAGAGCTTTGTTTCTTTGAATAAGAACAGAGATTTTATCAGGGCGTATAAGAAAGGCCGTTCGGTCGTTACGCCCTGTCTTGCTTTATATATACGGCCCAATGGCTTGGAGGTCAACCGCCTGGGGCTCACCGTGAGCAAGAAGA
>CALBKB010000120.1 GCA_937892635.1 uncultured Clostridia bacterium | reverse complement strand
CGGCGGCAAGGGTATGCTGATGGCCGCCCCGCCCATCTACAACTGCTACCAGGCCGCCGTGGCCGATGCACCGGCAGACGAAAAACGGCACGTGGTCTATCTCTCCCCCCGGGGACGCACCTTCACCCAAAGCATCGCCAAAGAGTTCGCGACCTACGACCGGCTGATCCTTCTGTGCGGGCACTACGAAGGCATCGACCAGCGGGTCATTGACGCGCTGGCCACCGACGTGGTCTCCATGGGGGATTTCTCCAAGGAACTGTGCGGCGGTACCCATTTGACCAACACCGGCATGGCCGGCTTGTTCCGTATCGCCTCCGAGTCGTCGGTGGCAGCAGGTGTGCGTCGTATTGAATGCGCCACCGGCTATAACGTCATCGCCATGCTCGATCAGAAGGATGCCACCATCCGCAACATTGCCGAAACGATTAAGAGCTCGGTGAATGACGTGGAATTGCGCGCTCAAGCGCTCACGGCTGAGGTCAAGCAGGCTCAGCGTGATGTCGAGGCGCTCAACGCCAAACTGGCGTCTTCCAAACTCGATGCGATCCTCGCCTCTGCTGTTGAGGTTGGTGGGGTACGTGTTGCTTGTGCACAATTTAACGATCTGTCGGTCGATTCGGTGCGCACAATGGGCGAAATGATTAAAGATAAATATGCCGATATGGTAGCTGTTATGGCGGTGATCGGTGCCGATAAGCTCAACTTTGTCTGTGCCTGCGGTAAGGACGCCAACGGCAAGGGCGCACAGGCGGGTAACGTCGTGCGCAAGGTCGCCGAGATCTGCGGCGGCAAAGGCGGCGGTCGTCCTGATGTGGCGTTGGCCGGCGGCAAGGACGCGGATAAGATTGCCGATGCCTTTGCGGCTTTGCCCGGTATTGTGGAGGGTATGCTTCGATGAGTGAGTGCATTTTTTGTAAGATCGTAGCCGGAGAGATTCCGTCCAATAAAGTATATGAAAACGATACGGTGCTGGCCTTCCGCGATATTGCGCCGATGGCCCCCGTGCATATCGTGGTCATTCCTAAGGCTCACGCTATGCAAAGTGCCGCCGAGGTGACGGCCAATAACGCATCGCTGGTGGCTGATTGCTTTGTGGCCATTGCCGAGATCGCCAAACAGGAAAAACTCGACGGCGGCTTTCGCGTGATTACCAATGCGGGCGACGATGCCGGACAAACGGTAGCGCACCTGCACTTTCATATTCTGGGCGGCCGGAAACTGCCCGAAAAATTGGTGTAAGAGGTAAACGGTATGGATGCTTATAAGATGAATATTGCCGGTCTGGATCGGGAGTTGCCCTTGTGTCGGGTCAATGATGATCTGTATATTGGTGCCTTTGTTATTTTCGGTGATGTCGAGCTAACGGTGGCTTGTGCCAAAGAACTCAACGCACGCTTGCCTGAGCATGATATTATGATTACCGCGGAATCCAAAGGAATCCCCCTGCTGTATGAAATGGCGCGGCAGTCGGGTCAGAACAACTATCTGATTGCCCGCAAAGGCGCAAAACTTTACATGAAAGAGCCCATGGCGGTTGAGGTGCAATCCATCACCACCGCAAAAAAACAGACGCTCTATCTCGACACCAAGGATGCCGAGTCGATGAAAGGTAAGCGCGTTGTTATCGTCGATGACGTTATATCCATGATTAGGATATTGTGCGCCGCCGTCCCAGAGATGATCCGCCAAGT
>CALBKB010000119.1 GCA_937892635.1 uncultured Clostridia bacterium | reverse complement strand
GCAATGCCTCCGCAAACCGGCAGCATATCGGTACCGAGGCAGAAGTCACCACCCTGCGCCCCGGCGGTACCCTGCTCTACGCCACCTGCACCTTCTCCCTCGAAGAAAACGAACAGATGGTCGATGATTTTCTTAGGAAATATTCCTATTTTGTCTTAGCGCCGGTGTCCGACGCCGTAAAGGCGCATACCGGCGACGGCATTGCTTTTGACGGCTGTGCTTGCCCCAACATGCAGGAAGCGCGCCGTTTTTATCCGCATACCGGTCGCGGTGAGGGGCAGTTCATGGCGGTATTGCGCGACACGCGCCCGTCCACGCCCCGCCCGCAACCGTCACCCGTCCTGCCCAAGCCCGACCCCATCGTCAGCGCTTTCATGCAGGATACGCTCACGGACTTTGATCCGTCGCAGCTTTCGACCTATAACGGCAACCCCGTCTACGCGCCGCCTGCGCTGCCCATGGGCAAAGGGGTCGCCTTCTCCTACGGCGTCACCGTCGGTGAGGTGCGCAAGGGCTATCTTCAGCCCCATCATCAGTTTTTCATGGCGCTGGGCCGTCAGATGAAGCGGCAGATCGAGCTGGCGCCCGACGACCCGCGGCTGGCCGCCTACCTGCGCGGCGAAGAGATCAGCGTCGACACACCCAACGGCTGGGCGGCGGTCACCGTCCTCGGCTGCCCCTTAGGCGGCGCCAAGGTCAGCAACGGCCGCGCGAAAAACCACTACCCCAAGGGTCTGCGCAATCACTAATGAAAACCCGAAAGCCTTTTGTGTGCTTTCGGGTTTTTCTTTATCGTATCATCTCTTCAACTTGATCGCATATGCCTTTCTCTAACCGTCGGGCCTCTTGACGGTTAGACGCACACACCGAAATATAGATTTTTAACTTGGGCTCGGTGCCCGACGGTCGCACGACCACCGAACAGGCATCAGCCAACCGAAACGCAACCACGTCCGCCTTGGGCAGACCGTTGAGCCCCCGAGAATAGTCCAACATATCCAACACCGTTTTCCCGCCAAGGGATACGGGCCGATTTCGGAATGTTTGCATGATATCTTGCATCTTGTTAACCCCCGCGCTACCCGAAAACTCATAACTGTGCAGGGTGTTGCTGCGGTAGCCGTATTGTTGAAACAATCGGTCGAGTTTTTCGGTTAGGCAAATGCCCCGCGCGGCATAATAGCTCACCATCTCACAAAGCAGATACACGCCGCCTACCCCGTCTTTGTCGCGCACATATCCACCCGCTAAATACCCGTATGACTCCTCAAACCCGAATATAAAGGAAGTTTCCCGACCCCGCCGCTCCAAGAGCCCGATTTGTTCTCCGATATACTTAAATCCCGTTAAAACGTTGATGGTTTTTACCCCGTAATGCGCGGCAATTTGTTCTCCCATATCGGTGGTCACCAGCGTCTTTACCATAACGGGATCGGGCGGCATCTTTTCGTGCTTGACGCGTTGCGAGCACAGATAATCCAACAAAAGTACGCCCAATTCGTTGCCGGTCAAGAGCCTATACCTGCCGTCTTTTCCTCTTACCGCCGCCCCCACCCGATCGCAGTCGGGGTCGGTCGCCAAAAGCAAATCCGCCTTGCCCTTGCGAGCATACGCCAACCCCAGCGCCATGGCCTCCTTGACCTCAGGGTTAGGATACGGGCAGGTCGGAAAGGTTCCGTCGGGTTGCGCCTGCTCCTTTACCACCGTCACGTTCGTGTATCCCGTCTCTCGCAGAATTTCGGTTATCGGGACCAGTCCCGCCCCGTTAAGCGGCGTGTACACGATAGCCACGCTCTTATCCGCCTCATCCCCGAACAAGACCGACTGCCCCTTGACCTGCTCCAAAAAGGCGGTCATGACTTCCTGACCGATATACCGCATCTTCCCTTGCTCCACGGCGTCGGCAAAAGCCATTCGCCTAACGTCGGCAAAAAGATCCAGCTTCTCTATTTCAGCCAGAATCGCCTGCGCCGCCTGCGTCGTAATCTGACACCCGTCGGCACCGTAAACCTTATAGCCGTTATAGCAAGATGGGTTGTGGGACGCCGTAATCATGACCCCTGCCTCCGCCTTCAAATCCCGCACGGCAAACGAAACGGTCGATACCGGACTGAGCGTGGGCCAGAGCCAAACCCCTATGCCGTTGGCGGCAAAGACTTCGGCCGCCACCTTGGCAAATGCGTCCGACTTGATGCGCGAATCAAAACCAATACAAACCCACGGGTTCGGGCCTCGCTTCTTCAAATAATCGGCCACTCCCTGCGAGGCCTTGGCCACGGTATACCCATTCATCCGATTGGTGCCGGCGCCAAGAATGCCTCTGAGCCCACCCGTGCCAAAGGCCAGATTGCGGTAGAAGGCGTCTTCCTGTTTGGCCGGATCGTTCCCCATCTCGCGCAATTCTTGCATCATCTCTTCATCCGCCCGCGCCTGCAACAACCACCGTTGATATTCTTTTGTTATCGCTTCGTCCATTCTTCCACCCCTCTTAACAACTGACCGTAAGCATCTGCCCGTTTCCGTGTATGCGAATGGGCGCCGAATCGGCGGGCACAAACACACAATCCCCTTTGAAAAAAGGCAGATTTTCGTCCCCGAAATACAAGGTGCCGCACCCGTCCACACAAAGCAACACCCGAAACGTCATGTCGTTGGTTTGAAAGGGCACCATGGTTCGGCACCGTTCGGTGTTGAGAATCACCCGCTCAACCTGAAAATGTCGGCATCGGCATAACAGTTCCGAAACCCATCCCTGCCGATACCGAAGCACCCGCATCGGCTGCATCGGCTCGGCACTGCTTTTGCGATTGGCCACCGCCAACGCCTTATCCGGGTGCAGCGGCCGCTTGTTGCCGTCTTTGTCGGTGCGATCGTAATCGTACAGGCGATAGGTTATATTGGAATTCTCTTGAATCTCGGCAATAAGCGCTCCCGCACCAATGGCGTGAATGGTGCCCGCCTCGATATAAAAGACGTCGTTCTTTTTAATCTTCACCTTCTGCAAATACTTATCAATCGTACCCTCTTCCATGCCCCGACGCAGCGCCTGCTCTGAGGTATCATAATACAGACCGTAAATCAGCTGCGCATCCTTTTCGGCATCCAAAACATACCACATTTCCGTTTTCCCCAACGCCCCGTTCTCATGGTCCCGGGCATAGGCGTCATCCGGATGCACCTGCACCGATAAATTCTCCTTGGCATCAATTAATTTAATAAGAATGGGCAGCTCGCCCCCCACGTTATTGCGCCCCAAATAATCGGGACGCTCGTGCAACACCTGCCGCAGCGTTTGCCCCGTATGTTCGCCGCTGCCCACTACGCTTAACCCGTCGGGATGCGTGGAACATTCCCACGTCTCTGCCAACGGATACAGCGGGATCCCCTTGGAAAAATCATCGTTGAGCCGCGTTCCGCCCCAAAGATACGCTTTCCCCACAGGCTGTAACAAAAACGGAAGATTATTCAAGGGCGTATTTCTGTTTGTCATGAACGCTGATCTCCTTGCCTAACTGCACTTCAATCAGTTGCAGTTCGCTGTCGGCAAAAACGGTGTGCCGACAGCCCGCCTCCATCGTTATCACGTCCCCGACTTTGATCTCCTGCTCCATGCCGTCCACCAAGGAGCGGCCACGCCCGGCAATGACCGTCCACACCTCGTTGCGCCGCTTATGACTGTGATAGTTCATCCGATGCCCGGTATGCAGCGTAACTTTAATGGTCATGCTCTCTTTTTCAATATCTAATACGCGAAAACTCCCCCACGACTTCTCGGCAAACCGAATCTGCCGATCAAGCGTGTCCACAAACGGCTTTATGCCGTCCGACTGCCCCTTGTCCGACACCAAGATCCCCTCCGGGCTGGCCGAAATCACCACGTCCCGCAACCCCATGGCCAAGATCGGCACATCCAGCTCATTGATAATGTGCACCCTCTCACAGCGGTCGTTCATCATCGCTTGACCAATGCGGGTTTCTTCCATAACCTCCGTCAGCGAACTCCAGGTGCCCAAGTCGGTCCATCGTCCCGAAAACCGCATCACCTGAATGCTCGGCTCTCGCTCCACCACCGCATAGTCAAAGCTGATGCTATCCAACGTCTCGTATTTGTTGAATAGATCCTGATAATCGCTAAAATCCATCAACTCATGGGCTCGCTTTAACAGATATTGTATCTTATACGCAAACACTCCGCCGTTCCACAACGCCCCTTGCTCGATATACCCCTTCGCCGCCCTCTCATCGGGCTTCTCCTTAAACTGCGACACAAAACTGATCGTGTTTCCTGTTTTAGGGATGATGTAGCCGTACTTCTCGCTGGGATAGGTAGGCTCAATGCCCATCAGGACAAGATTAGCTTCTCCCTGTTCAGCCAGCTTGTGCATCTGAGCGAGGGTTTCAAAGTAGCTCAGTT
>CALBKB010000118.1 GCA_937892635.1 uncultured Clostridia bacterium | reverse complement strand
TAGTGCCGTGACACGGTTAGCTTCATCCGTTTCCAGTGAGATCAACGATTCATAGGAAACGGAATCCATGGCCAAAACCTGATCGACGGCAGCATTGATCGAACGGGTAGCGATGGACTTGGCTCGCGCCACGGCAATCGGCCGAATCATCGGGCGCAAACGCGCAAATAACAACACCGCTACAGCGATCAATACTAGAAACACGCAAACAACCGCCATGATACAACGACGAAATGGACGCGGTCGCTGCGCCGACAACATACTAGTCTTCATACTCTCACCCATATCAGTATATGAAACAGGCACCAAAATTACCCAATAACGAGCTATACCGAGGAGATGGCTATCCTATTCGCATTTCAAACATTCTATGGGGTTGAGAGCGGCTGCTTTTTTAGCGGGGTATACACTAAATATAATACCGATAATAGCACAAAAAAGCAAGGCGCAAATGGCAATATTCATATTAAAGTTTGAAATAATTCCCAAAATCGGGCGAGCCAGTAATGACAGCAAATAGCCAAACAGGATTCCGATCAATCCGCCGACAACTGACAAAATGACCGCTTCCAGCATAAATTCGGCCATGATATTACCGTTGGTTGCGCCAATAGCTTTTTTGATGCCGATCTCACGACGGCGTTCCTGGACAGCGACCAGCATAATCGTCATGACCCCCACCCCGCCGACTATCAGAGATACGGCGGCAATTGCCGATATGATGATCGTCACCGTGCCCATAACGGAATTAATGGTGTCCTGCTGATTGGAGAGGTTTTCATAACTGTAACCGGATTGCTTAGACCGCGCCTCCAACAGACTGACAACTCGTTTACTGGTGGTATCGGCCTTGGACTGATCTTCGACCGACATGAGAAACATCTCGAAGCCGGAGTTGCCCGACAGCTCAAACACGGTAGTATACGGCACATAGACAAAGACCGCTGAATCGCCGATCATACTTCCGATGGCGGTTTTGTTTTTGGCTATGACCCCGATAATGCGAAACTGTTCTTGGCGATCGTTGATCGAAAGGCAAATTTGACGCCCAACAACATTTTCGCGACGATACAATTGCAAAGCCAGTTCGGTGTCGATCATGCAAACCTTAGCGGCGCTGTTGATCTCGGATGCGGAGAAACCACGACCATAGGCAGCACCGGCAACCGAAAGAGCGATAGCGTTATTGCCGACGCCCAAGGCCGCGACCGATGTCGTGGGGTGGGTAATGCCCATATGGACCGACTGATAGATTAGAGGCATAACTGAGGTCACCTCGTCGACATGAGATTCGACATAGTTGACGTCCTGCGATTCAAACGGAGCACCGGCCGGCGCAGTCACAATTACGCCGGAGAACCCGTACGAGGTAAAGGCGTCCAAAATCTGTGTACGGCCACCGTCACCCACCGAGTAGACGGCGATGACTGAACAGGTACCAACGATAATCCCTATCATGGTCAGAATCGTACGAGAGCGGTGGCGGATCATATTGCGAATGGCTAATTTCACACAATCAATCACCATGTCTTCCACCCATCGGCCAGCACAACGGTATCGCCATCCCGAATCGGCGCGCTGGTTTGTGATACGATATACTGTTGCAGGTCAAAATTTGAAACCTCGGCATAGCCGTAGGCGGTATACTGGCATCGAATATATTCCTTGTGCACATGACCGTCCTGATAGATCCAAACAAATTCTTTTCCGGTATCGTCCTGCTCGATCATGTCCAAGGGAATCTGCGTAACGCCGTTGCGAATACCGAGTTGGATATTAGCAGTTACCGTAAATCCGGGCATGATAAATGAATCGGGGTTTTGAAAAGAGATATCCACAGCTATCTGGGAACCGGAATTCCCAAACAATGACTGGTTCGCTCGCTGAGCGATGTGTGTTACCGTACCTTGATAGGTATGACCGGAAAATCCGCTTCCGGATAACGTGGCGTTTTGCCCAACTGCGATTTCGGAAATGCGATCCTCAGCCACCTGAATACATACGCTCATCTGCGCAGTGTCCGTGATAATAAATAAGGGCGTTATCCGACCGGCATAATCCCCTTCTTCAACGCTTATCGAGCTGACATAGCCCGATGAGGTTGCACGTATGCCGGCACCCGATTGAATAATGGGTTCATAAGAACTTTGCTGGGTTGCCGTGTTCCATATTTCGTTTAGCATGTCCTCATCCAGGCTGCCGGCATAGGGAAAGAGATCGGGGATGTTGTGCCCAATCGCATCAACTGTGGTATCATTGAGATCCAGTCGAGCCAGCAGTTGTCCCTCCTGCACATACTGCCCTTCGCGGATATAGACGTCCGTTACTTTAGCCGCATGAGAGGAAAACACGCCATAGGCCTTAGCTTGTACAACACCGGAATAGGAGACGGTGTCAATGACGCGTCCGACATGGGCTTTGGTCAGAGAAACTTCGGGTAAAATATCATAAAAATAATCTGCTGAGAAACTGCACAGGGTCAGCAGACAATAGGTAATAACCGCTATGGCTTTGTATTTTTTCATACACACACCCCTTTCACAGTTCTATTTTGACTGTGAAACTGACAAATACACTTGAAATGTATAATAAATTTTATTTCACGCACAATACAAAACGGGGTGATGAATATGGGAATTATTCGATGTGAACATCCCTGTCGACATCAGACAGACGGATACTGTAAGCTCAGCGGTTGCGCTACTGTCAATCAGCGAGGATTTGCCCAGACGGGTTGTGCCTTTTTTGAACAAAAAAAGAAGGGGACGATTTCTCATCCCCGTTCCGATTTATAGCCCATAGCTTCAGGCATCTATATGTTTTTGAATGATGGGGACTCGCCCGATCAAGAAAGCTACCGCCGTTGTCAATATCAGCTCCGGCAGCATATAGGAACCGTTATAGACAATCGACCAAGTCAGGGGCGTGAATCCGATCTGATCATATTCGGCAAACAGGATGACACCCGAGAGTACATGCATCAGATATCGCCATGTCAAGCAAACGATAGCGCTGATCCAGAGACCGTTTCTTTTTTTATGGAACAGACCGGCCATGCTCAGTCCACCATAGGCAAGCAGATAGTCCAATAACAGCGTGCCGATAAAAACAGCCGGCGAAAGGCCCCAAGCGGAAATCTGACCGATATCCAACAGAATTTGCAAAACAGCATAGGAAATACCGGTCATCAGACCCCACTTCATGCCGTGGCGGTATCCCGCTAAGAGAATCGGCAACATGCTCACGACGGTAATCGACCCGCCAAGCGCCCAAAAAGAATTGATCTTAAAGAAATTAAGAATAACGGCCATGGCTATTAAAATGGCACATTCCAGAAGCTTACCTAGCGGTGTGTTGATGTTTTTCACGGGTTTCATTTGTTTATCCTCCAAAATAAAAATTCTCATACGGAAAATCCGCATGAGAATACACGTGTACACGATCTCCCTACGCCGGCATTATCCGTATCAGGTTCCTTGGGTCCCGGGATTTCCCGATCTCAGCCGACGCAAGGTCAGCACCCCATTTAATTCATACCCATTATACATCACTTTTGAGTTTTGTCAATACTGTTTGAAAATATTCCGGCAAATCGCTCTCAAAAAGCAGCCGCTCACCCGTCGTCGGATGTGTAAAGCCTATTGACTTTGCATGTAGGCATTGCCCTTGCAAACGAAACGGATCCTTGGTTTCGCCATAAGTGATATCGCCCAGAAGCGGATGACCGATATGTGACATATGGACACGGATCTGATGGGTACGACCCGTTTCTAAGCGACATTCAATATAGGTGTATTTCCCTAAGGACTCTAAAGTCCGGAAATGAGTAACAGCATGTTTGGCGTTAAGCGGCGTAACCGCCATTTTTTTTCGGTCTTTTTTACTGCGGCCGATAGGTGCATCAACGGTCCCCTCTTGGCCGGGATTACCACAGACGATAGCGTGATAGACGCGATCCAGGCTATGCTCTTTAAACTGTTGCGCCAACGCCTGATGGGCAATATCTGTTTTGGCAATCACGAGCAATCCGCTGGTGTTTTTATCGATTCGGTGCACGATACCGGGACGCATGACGCCGTTAATGCCCGATAATTCGTGGCCACAAGCATAAAGAAGAGCGTTGACAAGGGTACCGTCGGCATTACCGGCGGCCGGGTGCACAACCATGCCTCGCGGCTTATTGACAACAGCAACCTGATCATCCATATAAACAATATCCAGTGGAATATCCTGGGGCTGTGCCTCGCAGGGAACGGGGTCAGGCAACGTAACCGACAAAACATCGTCCTGTTTGACGGCATATTTCTTGCCTTCCGGATTTCCGTTAACTAAAACGGCACCGCTTTCGCACAAAGCCGCTAAAGAGGAACGAGAATGTTCAGGCAAAAGTCGAGAAAGCGCCTTATCCAGGCGCTCTCCAGCCAAATCTTCAGTTATCGTCAGTTGGATCAAGGGTGAGTTCATCGGATGTCTCCGTATTTTCGATTTGTTTCTTGGAAAACAGCGGGTGCTCTTTATCAAAAAACAAGATAACCACAATTAAGGCAATACCACCCAGGGTGATAAAGATATCCGCCACATTAAAAATGGCAAACTCAACAAAGTCCACCATAAACATATCCACAACATAACCGTAGGCAATACGATCGACTAAATTTCCAATACCGCCACCCACGATAGCAGCCAGACAGATGTTGTAAGGCAAACTGAGTTTTTTAAAGAACAAAACGTACAGACCAAAAACCACGACCAATGCCGTAATAACAATTAATATCCACGTATGCTCGCGCAAAATGGAAAAGGCCGCGCCGGTATTTTCCACATAATAAAAATGAAAAATACCTTCAATTCCTGCCAGTTCACCAACCGGAGCCACAACGGTCATGGCCCAATATTTTACCAAGCGATCCAGCAAAATAATGGCGATGATGAGGATACTAGATAACAACATGATTTTCCCTTCTCATGGAAATAATAGGCAGCCGTTTGGGCTGCCTATTATATTCAAACGTATTGTTAAGCGTCGAAATTAACAGTGTCGTACTCCGTATCGGATTCTTCCTCTTCCGGCGTATCCATGTCCTGGATAGCCCCTCATGCTACACCACCATTCGACAAAATTTCGATTTCGGACTACGAGCCAGCTTTCGAGACTGCTATCGCAGTAAGCCGTGCCGAGATTGACGCTATCGTAAACAATCCGGCTAAGCCGTCGTTCAACAACACCATCCTTGCACTCGAGAGGCAGGGAGAATTGCTCGACCGCATCTCCTCCATCTTCTTCAATCTCAACGAGTTCCTCTTCAACAACCTCTTGCTCCTCACGCTCATACACGGGCAGAGCCGAGATAATCTCGATGTGAGACTTGTATGTAGTGAGCAGCTGGTTGCGGAAGCTGTTAACCTCTACACGCATGCTTTCATAATGCTCATCGGCCGCCTGCGCTGCACGAACAGCATTCTGAATAATCTCTTCGGCCTTGGCGTTAGCGTCGTTAATAATCTCTTCCGCCTTGGCTTTGGCTTCTTTGGTAGAAATCTCAACCAAGCGCTGAGCTTCCAGCATAGCACTCTTGAGATATTCCTCATCTTTGCGATACTCAGTGATTTTTTCGACCAATAAATTCATCTTTTTGGTCAAAGCCAGGTTTTCATCATAGAGCTTCTGATAATCCGCAGCGACCGTATCCAAAAAAGTGTCCACGGCTTCGCATTTATAGCCTCCTAACGTTTTAGGCAACGGATATTCTTCAATATCATGAGGTGTAAGCATAGTTAATCTCCTTACTAAATGTATTTTTTAATAGTGATAACATAGCGCCCCTTGGCCGTTACCACGCCATCGCAAGCTATTTGGAACTTACCGTGTCCGCGAATGGAAATGGTGCAGCTTTCGGGAATTAAAAAGGCCGGTTCTGGACGTACGACAGCATCCACCGTCACCAGCTCTTTTTCTACAAGTAGTTTACCTTTCTCTCGGGAACAATTGGCACACAAAGAAACGACACTATCCAACCGAAGGGATTTGACCGTACCCTTTATCATGCGAAAGTTGCGAATCGGTTCGGGGATTTCCTCTAAGGCAATCAGCGAACACTTGACCGCTTCCCTTCCCACGCGCTTAAGCTCATCTAAAATAACGCGATCAGCCGGCGGCTTGACCAAAACAATATGGCCATTCTCGGTGCGAAGGATATCGCCGATCTGTTCCCGTTTTATGCCTAAGCCCAGCACGGAGCCCAGAATATCACGGTGAGTAACCTCACCGTAGGTCTGCAAGCATATCGCTACAATTGGCGAATCGGGCATCTGCCACTGCGACGGAGCAAGGACGAACAAAACACGCTCAGCATCCGTCCAACCGCCAAATGGTTGACAGTTAAGATCATAGGCCTGTCCGATCTGATGAACGATAGCGGCTTGGCGCAGATCGCAAAATCCGGTACAACGTATACCCTTTCCACGCTCAACCTGCTCAAACAGATCCATGATATGCGCGGCAAAGATACGCTCGTTGGGCGCAAAGTGATGCAACATATCCTTTACAGCCATCGTATGACATTTCCTATAAAGGAGAGGATCATCAGTGCAACGATCGGAGAAAAATCAATCGGCAGCCCCTGCAAAAAGGGGATCTTATCCAACAAGCGCCGAATTGGCGACAAAAACGGCTCTGCAATGGCACGAATCACGCCGTATATGCGATGAAACGTGGGATGGGAGACACCCATAGCCACAAAGGAAAGCACCGCTCTGGCAATAAATAAGGTTTCAAGCAACCATAAAAGAGAGAAAAGGATGCGCTGAATAATTGGCCAGATCATTCCAATTTAAAGGAATCGGTCTCGATGGTATCCATACCCTCGCCCGAAAATTCAGAGCCGTAGGGAATGATCAAATAAGTGCCGACCGACACGTTTTTGATCTTGGCGCGAACGGCATAGGCGGCACCGCTAAGTACGTCGAGGATGCGGCGGGCAATTTCCTTGCCGGTGTTGTCGAGATTAAGAACAACCGTTTTATGGGCGATCACATGATCCGCCACAGAGATAGCATCGTTAAATTCGCTGGGACGAACCAGCACATACTGAGGCGCATTGGAATTGCTCACAGCCGGAGCAACACGAGATGCATCGGCAGCATTAATAGCCTCGCTCAGATCGCCGGCCTCCTCATTCATAATCACATCTTCAGGATCGGGGGGAAACAACTTATCCATTAAACCCATTTTTCTTTCCTCCTAAATATAATTTCTTGGGCCAAAGATTCCGGAACCGATACGCACAAGATTTGATCCATGCGCTACGGCCAGTTCGTAGTCATTGGACATACCCATTGACAAAATACCCATATTAATATTATCTGCTTTTTTTGCCTTCATGTCAACAAATAACTGAAACATTTTCTCAAAAAATGCTTCACTTTCCTTTTTTTTGCCATGATCGACAGGCAAAACCGCCATGAGACCGCAAAATTGTATATGCGGATATAACGTCGACTCGTCCAAAAAGGCGGAAACCTCGTCAAATAAGAAACCGGTCTTGCTCTCTTCCGCGCCGGTATTTACCTGCACAAGCGCCGATACCGTCTTATTCATCCCGGCTGCTTTACTTTCCACACATGCCGCCAATCGTCGCGAATCGAGTGACTGTATCATACTGACCTTATCGATCACCTGCCCCACCTTGTTAGTCTGCAAATGTCCGATAAACTGCATGTCACAATGCCCATTGAGCACTTGGTGCTTGGCCAATAATTCCTGCGCCCGATTTTCACCGATTACCGTAATACCACAATCGATGGCCTGCATAATTTCTTGAGGCGAACGTGTTTTGGTTACCGCCATGAGGGTTACCTCTTGGCCGGTGCGGCCGTTTTGATGCGCCGCGCGGTCGATATTTTCTTTGATGCGCGCAATATTATCCGCAATATTCATCATCGTCACTTAGGTTCCCTTAATTACTTTTCCATCATACAGGTCACGTCCGGCAATGACGACATCTTCGCTTTCACTGATATTGTTTCCGGTAATAAGCGCATAATCGTCACCGTAGTGAACCACGGTAATCGGCTGATAGGACAGTACTTTTCCTTTGACCACATACACGCCAGTCACGCCGTTTTCGAACTTAATGGCATTCTTGTCCACATAGTAACCGCTATAGCGGGATGAGATAATCTCCACCTGCTGTTTATGATCGCCGTAATGCAGGCCAATATCGTGGGGCGAGGAAACAACAACAGCCACCTGACCGTTCTGTTCGGGGGACACATAGGATACCGCAACACGCATACTTTCCTCGGAATATTCAGGAAAGCGCAGGCGAATATAACTTCCCGCTTTGACAGCGCTGTCTGCCGAGACTAAGAAAGCACATTTCCAGGCAAAGCCATCAATAACTGTTCCTACGTAGTTCGACGGCACACCGTCTGAGTTGACTTGGCCGAGATATCCATTGAGAGAATCCACCGACAGAGCCTCGGCGGCACTCAGGGGTACCTTCCCTTCCAAGCCATCGTACCGGGAAGTAAAATAACCGGATTGAGACGAGTAGATATTAGATATCACATGCGAATTGTTTTCCAATTGTGCAATTTGATTGCGTAGCGACGTAATCTGATCAACGGTTACCTGCGCCTTGCCGTCGAGAATGGATCGCTTGTTCATCAGCTTAGCCAACTCGCGCACCAACGGCTGAGCCTCGCGCACATTACCGAAATCCGCATATTGCAAGATATCATAAATGGTATCGTTGATTTGCTCATCCAGTCGGGATACGTCATAATCAAACAGGTTGCCCGACTCGTATATCTCGGTCAAACTATCAAGCTGTGCTTGTAATTTTGCCAACTGATCGGAAAAACCGGCATCTTCCCCCGAAGAATAGACGGTGGCAATTTTATCGCCGACCGCGACACGATCCCCGTCATCAACCGCATAGTCATAACTGCCCGTTACCGATGAAACAATCGTTTCATCGCGGAAAAACAGCGCCGTGCTCTCCGTTTTCTCTTCAGTCGTATTCCAACGCAAACCTGCAATTTCCACATCACGCCTAAAAAGGCTGATCAGCTGAAACACAGCGTAGATAATGACGGCCACGACCAACAAAACAGCAGCAATCCTTATTCCGATTTTTTTCTTTTCTTTCACCATGGCTATTCCTTATCAAATACCCAATATTTCTTTGGCTCTTGCAAGCACATCTTCCTCATCCACGTTGATCCAATGAATCTTGTGATTGCGCTTAAACCAGGTATATTGACGTTTGGAATAACGACGGGAGTTGCGCTTAACCGCTTCCACCGCAACATCCACAGGCATCTCGCCGTCAAGCACCGGCAAGAATTCCTTGTAACCGATAGCCTGCAGTGCCTGACAGTCTCTGGACAAACCGGAGGCCAAAAGGTCTTCGATCTCCTGCAAAAGCCCTTCTTCCATCATAGCATCCACCCGCTGATCAATGCGCTGATACAGTTTGTCACGATCGGCATAGCGTAAACCGATATAAACAGCCGGAAACCGGCTTTCCATCTGCGCCTTCTCGGCACATTCCGACATGGGTTTACCGCTGATATGATACACTTCCAAGGCACGAATGACTCGGCGCAAATTATTGGGATGCAGCGTTTGCGCCAACTTTGGATCCACCTCGTTAAGCATATCCCAAACTGCCTGATTTCCCTGTTGTTGTGCGCATACCGTAAGCCTGCGGCGATACTCCTCATCAACCGCCATATCTTCAAAGTTTAAGCTCGACAGTAAGCTGTCGATATACAATCCGGTTCCTCCGACAAGTAATGGGACTTTACATCTGGACAGCAGATCGTCTATAACCGATGAGGCCTGCGTACAATACTGCGCTACCGAAAAGGTAGCGTCAGGGGCCAAAATATCCAACATATGATGGGGAATGCCTTGCATTTGATCGGGACGAATTTTGGCGGTGCCAATGGTAAAGCCCTGATAGATCTGCATAGAGTCGGCCGAAACGATTTCTCCATCCAACACCTTGGCCAGTTCCAGCGCAAGCCCCGATTTGCCGGTAGCGGTAGCACCCAAAATACATACTACTTTTTTGCGATCAAACATCAAACGATCCTCTTGAATAACTTTTCAAAGTCTTTTCTGGTCATGGTGCAAATGATGGGGCGGCCGTGGGGACAGTACTTGACATCCGGGATGGCGAACAAGCGGTCAAGCAATGCTTGCTGTTCCCTACGATCGCTCATTTGACCACCCTTAACCGCAGCCTTGCAGGCCATAACTTCCAGTATCTTGGTGCGTTTGTCTTTATTCGAGTGATGATCCATCAACGCTGCTACCGATTTTTCTAATACATCAGCAATATCGTCACGTTCCAACTCGGCAGGAATGGCGCGAACCATGAGCGCATTATTTCCGTAATCCTCGATCTCGAAGCCGCAGGAGGTGAAATAATCCATGTTCTCCAAAACGGCTGCCTTATCCTGCTTGGGCAGAGAAACGACACATTCGATAAGCAACGGCTGGGTACCGGTATTCATATGCTCCTTTAGTTTTTCAAAGATCAGACGCTCGTGCGCGGCGTGTTTGTCCACAAAATAGACCTCATCGCCGCATTGGGCTATGATATAGGTATGAAAGATCTCTCCAATCCAGATTGTTTCAGGGGCAACCTCTTGTACGACCGTCTCCGGCTCTTTAACAACGAACTGCGGCACGCGCGGCTGAGGGATAGACGGAGCAAATACAGGCGGCGCCTGCGGAGCTGTACGATCGGTAAAGGTTAATACGGTGCGCGGCGGCGCAATCTTAGCCACGGAAGGCATTTGCTGCACGGTCTGCACAACCTCACGTTTCGGTTCTATCGGTAAGATCGGCTGACTTGTAGGAGCATCATAGAACCCGGACACGATCTTCTTCTGTTCTTGAGGGGTCAGCACAGGGGTTGCCGTAGCAACGTGGCGCTGATCCAGTCCGTCCAGCGCCTGCGAAACGGCAGAAAAAACGGCATGAAAAATCGCTTTTTCATCAGAAAATTTCACAATACTTTTCGAAGGATGAACATTGACATCAACATTAGCCGCATCCAGCGACAGGCACAGCACACATACCGGATACTTACCAACCATGATATTCCCCGCATAGGCGGCTTCGACAGCTTTGGTAAGCAGGCTCGAAGTAACACAGCGGCCGTTGATGAAAAAATACTGCTGATTGCGATTGCCTCGCGCGGCCAACGGACGACAGGTTAAGCCGCGGACGCCAATGGCATCTTCCCCGCTGACTTCAATCATGGCGCGCGCCGTTTGAGCACCCAGAACAGCCGATACTGCGCTGGCCATCTTACCATCGCCGGGAGTATACAATTCTTCTTTATTGTTGCTATAATAGCGGAACGATATTTCAGGGTGCGAGAGCGCCAGACGATCCATCAGCGAACCAATTGCACCCGTTTCGGCACGCTCGCTTTTGAGGAATTTCTTGCGAGCAGGTGTGTTATAGAAAAGATCCTCCACCGAGATGGTAGTACCGGTCGGAGCACCGATCGGCTCATTTTCGACAAGCACCCCACCATCCATACGGATACAGACACCCTCTACGGCATCGGCCGTTCTGGTGATAAGCCGCACATGAGATACGGCGGCAATAGAGGCCAAGGCTTCGCCGCGAAAGCCAAGCGTAATGACGCCGTTGATATCCTGTGCCGTCTGAATTTTACTGGTGGCATGGCGCAAAAAACAGGTTTGAGCATCCGCTTGAGTCATGCCGCAGCCATTATCGGTTACGCGCATCAGACGCACGCCGCCGCCCTCGATATCCACACGAATCACCGAGGCGCCGGCATCAATAGCGTTTTCAACCAATTCTTTAATTACACTAGCCGGTCGTTCTACGACCTCTCCGGCCGCAATCAGTTGTGCGACGTCAGCCGGCAACACACGAACACGATCCATGGTTCTCTCCTGTTATTCTTCTCCGCGAGACAGTTTTGTCAATTTATACAATACACTCAACGCCTCCAGCGGCGAGAGGGTCTCAGCATTGGTACGGCGAAGTTCCTCAATAATAGCCGCTGAATTATCATCCAACAACGACAATTGCTCTACCGCACGATCCGACTCCTTGACCGTCTTGCCGGTCATAGCCAGGGTTTCTTTTAATACCCGCTTGGCACAGTCAATAACCTCTTGATTAACTCCTGCCAGTTTGGCAACCTCGATACCATAGCTTTCATCGGCGGCGCCGGACACAATCTTACGCAGGAAAATAATCTCATCGCCGCGTTTTTTAACGGCAATACGGCAATTTTTGACGCCGTCAACCTTCCCTTCCAGCGAAGTTAATTCATGATAATGGGTGGCAAAAATACATTTGGCGCCCAATTTTTCCTTATCTGCGGTATATTCCAGCACGGCTCGGGCAATCGACATGCCGTCATAGGTGCTGGTGCCGCGACCGATCTCATCATAGATAATCAACGAACGGGGCGTGGCATTTTTAAGAATACCCGCCACTTCAGACATTTCCAGCATGAAGGTAGACTGACCCGAAGCCAGATCATCCGATGCCCCCACACGAGTGAATATCTTATCTAAAATACCAATGTGAGCCGACTGAGCCGGAACAAAAGAACCCATTTGTGCCATCAGGGCGATGAGCGCCGTTTGACGCATATAGGTGGATTTACCGGCCATGTTCGGACCGGTTACAATCATTAAACGACTATCGTCAGCATCCAAATAGATATCGTTTGGCACAAACATATCGCCGCGCAACATCTTTTCAACGACAGGGTGTCGTCCGTTTTTAATCTCAATCACATCACCGTTGTCGACAACGGGGCATACGTAGTTGTTCTTTTCCGCCACATCGGCAAGAGCGGTCAAAACATCGGCCTGCGCCAAGGCAGACGCGTTTTTCTGAATGATTTCAAGGGCATCGGCAGCCAAAGAACGGATGCTGCAAAACAGATCATATTCCAGATGGGCCAACTTTTCACTTGCGCCCAAAATACGGTTTTCCAGTTCTTTGAGTTCGCCGGTAATATAGCGTTCACCGTTGGTCAAGGTCTGACGGCGAATATAGTGTTCCGGCACCTGATCCACAAAGGATTTAGACACCTCAATGTAATAGCCGAATACCTTGTTATATCCAACCTTGAGGGTGCGAATGCCTGTTTCTTCCCTCGCCTGCTGTTCCATTTCCTGCATGACGTTTTGGCTATCATTGACAAGACGCCTGAGTTCATCCACCGTTTGGTCATAGCCTTCCTTGATGATGCCGCCTTCACGAATGGAAAAAGGACATTCGGGATCAATGGCCGACTGAATGAGTTGACAAAGATCGGTTAGCGGATCAAGCGTATGATACAATTCGATCAAATAATCGCTGTGTACGTGACCAAGCAGATCCTTAATCGCGGGAATCGCCGACAAGGTGCGCGCCAAAGAGATCAGTTCACGCCCACCGGCCGTGTTATACACCACTTTGGTCATGACCCGCTCCACATCGGTGATCTGAGAAAAGGCTTCGATCAAGCGTGTGCGCACCTCGTAGTTTTTTCGCAAAGCATCCACGGCCTTCAATCGCCGATTAATCAGATGCACATCAGCTAACGGCTGTTCAATCCAAGACCGCAACAGACGGCCGCCTGCCGCTGTTTTGGTTTTATCCAATACACCGAGGAGCGAGCCGTGTTTTTTCTTTTCTCGCAGCGTTTCGCACAGTTCCAGATTGCGACGAGCCGAAACATCCAATTCCAGATGCTTAATCTCGGAATAGATATCCAATCGGGTCAAGTGCTCCAAGCCCGAAAATTGGGTAGCATACAGATAACTAAGCAAGCCGCCCAGTGCACAAACGCAAGCGTTGCTATCACCGATACCAATATCGGACAAGGCCTTTTTATTAAAGTGCTTAAGCACCGTTTGGCCGGCACGCGAAAATTCAAAGTTTTCCTGAGAGCAAGGAGAAATCATACAGCGCAATTTTTCGGCAATAAAATGCCGCAATTCCAGATCCAAATCGGAATTGCTGACGATTTCCGACGGCATATATTTATACAGTTCATTCATCAGAGGGTAACTTCCCTCTTCCCGGGGCTCAAACAGAAACAGTTGACCGGTTGAAATATCGGCAAAGCAGACGGCCGTACCCTGCTCTCCATGATAAATACCGGCTATATAGTTATTACGCGTTTCATCCAAAAACTGCCCGTCAATGACCGTACCCGGGGTAATGACACGAACGATATCACGCGTGACCAACCCCTTGGACGTTGACGGATCACTCGTCTGCTCGCAAATAGCAACCTTATATCCTTTAGCGATCAACCGATTGATATACACCTCACACGCATGATACGGCACCCCGCACATAGGAGCGCGCTCTTCCAAGCCGCAATCGCGGCCGGTCAGCGTCAATTCCAGTTCGCGCGAGGCTGTTTTCGCATCATCAAAGAACATCTCGTAAAAATCACCGAGACGGTAGAACAGGATGCAATCCTGATACTTTTCTTTGATTTGCGTGTATTGTACCATCATGGGGCTGAGCGCCATTTTTACGTCCTCCGAAATTTACTTAGTGGCAACCGGAACAGGTGGCACAGTTATGGGTGCACTCCTGCGGGCCGAAGACAGCGGTATTGATTCCATCAAAAACCTGCTTCATGAGCGCTTCAAACTTGCCGGCGGCCTCGTTATAACGTTTCATATTATCATTTTCCATGATCTGGTTGTAGAGCTTCTCCATACGATCTTGAATCTCGCCGACCTTGGTCTCATCCACTTCCTCTGTCGAGCGAGCCATGATCAGGTCGTTACGGCAAGCATCAAAATCATTAACAAGGGTCGACAATTGAGCATCGGCTTGATAAGCGGCCTCCGCCTCTTTGAAGGACACATACTCCTCGCTGGCCAGAATCTGTTGGCCCAGTTTTTCAATCGTGTTATTGATCTCGTTCATTGGTTTACTCCCATTCTTCGCCAAACAAAAACCATGTTTTTGCTTGTGTGATTTTTATATTACAAAAAGTGCCGATCCGATCATCATTGCCGGAAAAGAACACCAATTTGTTGCTTTCGGTTCGCCCTGCCAATAAGGCCTTGTTTTTGTCGTCCCTGCCGGTGCATAATACGCGCAAGACCCGTCCCTCCAATTGCTGATTGCAACGAGCCGAAATAATCTCTTGCGCCTTGAGTAAACGATTGAAATTGGCCAACTTTTCCTCATAAGGGATCTGGTCGGACATATCATAGGCCGGCGTGCCGCGCCG
>CALBKB010000117.1 GCA_937892635.1 uncultured Clostridia bacterium | reverse complement strand
AAAGCGCTTGCCGCACAGGAGCATATACACCGCGATGGTAAGGCCGGCGATGAGACTGCGGATACCGGCAATGGCGAAGCCGCTCCAGGGGATGAGCTTCATGAGAATGCCGCCGGTACTCCAGAGGGCGGCGCACAGCAGCATTTGCAGGGTTCCGATGTTTTCCTTCTTCATAGTATAACCTCGCAAAATTCAAAAAAGGCATGCCGCAGGGCATGCCTTAAGATATATGACGTTACAGACGCTTACTCGGAGAAATCGGAGTCGATCAGCTCAGAGAGCGTGGCAATGGCAGCGTCCTCATCGGCGCCGTCGGCAATGATGGTGATCTCGGTACCCTTGACAATGCCCAGAGAGAGAACGCCCAGAAGGCTCTTGGCGTTGACACGGCGCTCATCCTTCTCAACCCAGATACCGCTCTTGAACTCATTGGCCTTCTGGATGAAGAAAGTAGCGGGACGGGCATGCAGACCAACCTGATTCTGAACAACAACGTCTTTCACAAACATAGCAAATTGCTCCTTTACTGTATCAAATACCTCGATAGAAATGGATACTAACTGACTATACCTATTATATCACGAAATGCGGACAAGTCAATCGAAAACCCACCGTTTTGATGAAGTTTGGATGAGTGACCGATTTTCGGATTTTTCGGTTTCTCCGTTTGTGCATTTTGTCTAATGCTGTGGAAAAGTTTTGGTTATTGGGCCGAGTTCTCCTCCGCCAGCGTCGCCAGATAGGCGCGGTCGGCGTCGGTCAGATCGGCCTTCTCCAACATCTCGGGACGCAGGCGATAGGTGCGCTCCAAGGATTGCTGATGCCGCCACTTGGCGATGTTGCCGTGGTGGCCGGACAAGAGAATCTCCGGCACCGCTCTCCCCTCCCATTCCGCAGGACGGGTGTACTGGGGGTATTCCAGCAGACCGGCAAAATGGCTCTCCTCGGTGAAGCAGACCTCGTCCGCCAGCACGCCGGGGATCATACGGGACACGCAGTCCACCAGCGCCATGGCCGGGATCTCGCCGCCGGTCAGCACATAGTCGCCGATGGAGATCTGTTCGTCCACGATGGCCTCCAGCACCCGTTCGTCCACCCCCTCGTAGTGGCCGCAGAGAATGCACAGGTTGGGCATCTGCGCCAGCTCGATGGCCCGCTGCTGGGTCAGGGTCTTGCCCTGGGGGGACATATAGATCAGATGGGGGCGGGTGCCTGCCTGCTCGCACACGGCTCGGAAGCAATCCGCAATGGGTTGGGGGAACATCACCATGCCCATACCGCCGCCGTAGGGGTAGTCATCCACCTGCATCTGCTTATTCTTAGTATATTCCCGAATCTGGTGACAGTGCAATTCCAGCAGACCCTTATCCTTGGCGCGACCGATGATGCTCTGGTCAAACACCCTGTCGAACATATCGGGGAACAGGGTCATAATATCAAATCTCATCGTCGTCCAGCAATCCTTTCATGGGGCGCAGGCGCAGAATATCCCTCTTGAGATTGATCTCCACCACCACGTCGGGGATGGCAGGGATCAGCACCTCGCCCTTTGCGGTGGCCATATGGTACACGGCGTTGGCGCCGGTCTGGCTCACGTCGGTGAGGGTGCCGTAGGTCTCCCCCGTGTCGGCGTCCACCACCGTCAGACCGATGAGATCCTGCACCAGATAGTGGCCCTTGGGCAATTTCAGGTCGCGGCGATCCACGTACAGCATCTTGCCGCGCAGCACCTGGGCAGCCTCGACGGTGTCCACACCCTCCAGCACCACCAGGGCGATGTTCTTGTGGGGGCGGCCTTTCACCTTAACGGGCTTTTTGCCCTCGGCGTCCCAGTATAGTTTTTTAAAGGTGGCGAACTGCTGCGGGGAATCGCACCAGGGCTGCACCCGCACCTCGCCGCGGACGCCGTGGGTACCCACGATCTGTCCGGCTTCCAAATACGGTTTTTGAGGCATAGTTG
>CALBKB010000116.1 GCA_937892635.1 uncultured Clostridia bacterium | reverse complement strand
TGAAATGCTTCCTCTTATTAACTCTCTTTTCTGCGAGGTTAACCCCATTCCTGTCAAGGCGGCTTGTGCGGCGATGGGCTGGTGTGAGAATATTCTGCGTCTGCCCTTGACGCCGATGGAGTCGGCCAACCAGAGCAAGATGCTGGGACTTATGAGAGAAAACGGATTGGATGTGTAAACGATGAAGGTATTGGTGAGCGGTCTGTGCGGATTTATGGGCAAAGAGGTGGCGACATTGGCTCTGGAGGGCTATCGCGGCGCCGAATTGGTGGCGGGTGTTGACAAGAAGGCGGACGGCAGTGAATGTGTGCCCTGTGCCACAGAGTTTGCTCACGCCTATACCGACGTTGACTGTATCATTGATTTTTCCCATCACGACGGTACGGAGGAGTTGCTGAATTTTGCAGTGAAGCACCGCCTGCCGTTGGTGCTGGCCACCACCGGACAGACCGAGCGGGAGAAGGCGGCCATTATAGAGGCGGCCAAGGAGATTCCCTTGTTTTTTGCCGCCAACTATTCATTAGGCGTGGCCTTGCTTATTGAGTTGGCGGTGCAGACAGCCAAGGCGATGCCGGATGCGCAGATAGAGATTATAGAACAGCATCACGACCGCAAGGTGGATGCGCCGTCGGGTACGGCGTTGGCGATTGCCGATGCCATCGGCAAGGTGCGCAAGGATGCTGCCGTGGTATCGGGACGCACGGGTCAGGGAAAACGCACCCCGACCGAGATTGGCATCCATAGTGTGCGCATGGGGAATATTGTTGGTATTCACGAAGTGATGGTGGGCACCAAGAATCAGTGCATTACCTTGAAGCATGAGGCATATAACCGGGCCCTGTTTGCCGAGGGAGCGCTGGCGGCGGCTGACTTTTTGTGCGGTAAGCCGGCGGGGTTGTATGATATGAAGAGCATGATCGGAGACTAAGATGAGAATTGCCATTTACGGATATGGAAATTTAGGGCGCGGGGTCGAGTGTGCCGTGCGGCAGAATCCCGATATGGAGATGGTGGGGGTATTTACCCGCCGCGATCCGAGCACCGTTAAGACGCTGACCGGGATACCGGTGTATGCGGCTGAGCGGGTAGCGGAGTTTGGGGATACGATTGACGTATTGATCCTGTGCGGCGGCAGTGCCACCGATTTACCGACGATGACGCCTATGCTGGCGCGGCAGTTTCACGTGGTGGATAGTTTTGATACGCATGCCAAGATTCCCGAGCATTTTGCGGCGGTGGATGAAGCGGCAAAACAGGGCGGCAGCGTGTCTGTCATCTCCGTGGGCTGGGACCCCGGCATGTTTTCCCTCAACCGCGTGTATATGAACGCCGTGCTTCCCAGCGGCAACGACTATACCTTCTGGGGCAGAGGCGTCAGCCAGGGACATTCCGATGCGATTCGTCGAATTGA
>CALBKB010000115.1 GCA_937892635.1 uncultured Clostridia bacterium | reverse complement strand
GGCAATTATCTGTCTTATACCGGTTTGAAAACCGATACCCCGCTCAAGGAGCAATATACCACCGACGCTGATAATAAGTCGATTACCTGGTTTGAGTATTTTGCCAATCAGGCTAAGGACAACATGAAGCAGTTGTTAGTCCTTTGCGAAAACGCGAAAGCGGCCGGCGTCGAGCTGACCGAGGTTGAAAAACAGGCGGCGATTGACCGTGCCAAGCAGTCGTATGAGAATGTCGGTCGCTATGCCCGCGGCGTCAATCAGACGGATGTGGATAATTGCCTGATCCTCTCCATGCTGGCCACCAAGTATCAGATGACGCTGGAAGGTGAAATGACGCCGAGCGTCGAGCAGATCCAGACCTATTATGAGAAAAATCCGCTTAATGTTCTCAAGGCTGATTATTACAGCTACACCTTCTCGTATCAAGTGCCTAAGGAAGGCGAGAAGTTGGCCGAGGGTGCTGTGAGTCAGGAGGCCGCCAAGGCCGAAGCTGAGAAACTGGCCGCCGCAACCGGCGTTGAGGATTTCAAAGCCAAACTCAAAGCCTATCTGGTAGCCAATCATGAGGATCATGGCGATGGCGAAGAGGATGACCATACCAATCCCGATTCCTTTAAGGTGACGGCTGCCGCCTATAATAAGGACGATGAGGCAAGCAAGTGGCTCTTTGACGACACCACGGTTGCCGGCTCGGTTAAACTGTTCCATGATGATAAGGCAAAAACCTACCGTGTCTATGTCTTAGATAAAGCTAAATATCTACAGGAAGAAGACACGGTATCGGTTCGCCACCTGCTCGTGGCTACGATGGAAGATTCGGTCACGGCCGAGCAGGCTCGCAAAAAGGCTCAGGGTTATTACGATCAGTGGCAAAACGGGGAGAAGACGGAACAGTCTTTCGCCGATCTGGCCATGCGCTACACCGATGACGGTAACTACTATAACGGCGGTCTGTACGAGGGTGTGTATCCCGATCAGATGGTTAAAACCTTTAACGATTGGTGCTTCGACGAAGCTCGTAAGAGCGGCGATGTGGGGCTGGTTGACACGGACTACGGCACGCACGTTATCTACTTCGTTGGCGACGATCTGCCCAGATGGCAGACCAGTGTGCGCGGTACGCTGATATCGGAGGCGTACGACGCAAAGGTCGAAGAGATGACCAAAGCGCTGACCATACAGATTGAAGAAGAACTGATTAAGAATCTTGACGTTCAGTAATGGAAAAGGGGATGCCGTACGGCATCCCTTTTTTATAGCTTATTTTCTTCGTTCCATTCCCGCATCTGCTCTACGCCGCTCTCGGTGGGGATGGACGTGCCCCAAGGCGTAAGGCGTTGCTGGTCAGCCAAGGCATAGGTTTCATAGGCCGGCTCGCGGGGGGGAAGTTTGATCTGCTTTTTCTTTGACATATTTATCACCTCTAGCGTTAGTTTTTGTCCAATATCGTGAAACTATCCAAAAAAACGGCTCGACAAATCGTGCCTGCGGGGGTATACTGTCAATATAAAACAAAAGAGGAAACATGTATGGAAATTTTTCTGTATCAGGTTCTCCCGATCATCTGCGCGGTACTGATGGTGCTGTTGGCTATTTTATGGATACCCACCATGGCCTGGCAGGTCATTCACGGCATCCGTGGCTTTTTGCCTTTGCGTAAACCCAAACGAAAAGAGGGAAAGCAACATGCTTTCGCCGTTTTGGTGTGCGCCCGTAACGAGTCCGAGGTGATCGGTAATCTTATCGATTCGATCCGTGAGCAACAATATCCCCAAGACAAATATAAGATATTCTGCCTGGCAGACAACTGCACGGATGATACCGCCGCGGTGGCGCGTGCCAAAGGCTGTGAGGTGTTGGAACGGTTTGATCCGTTGCGAAAAGGCAAAGGCTTTGCTCTGGAGGCGTTAACAGCCTATATTAACAAGGCTTATGCCGATGTCTTTGACGCCTATTTGGTCATTGATGCCGACAATCTCTTGCCGCCCGATTTCATGCAAAAACTCAGCGAAGGTTTCAACGGCGGTTTGGATGTGGTCAGCGGTTGGCGTACGGCGAAAAACCCCTTTGATTCGGTGGTCAGCGGATGCTACGATATCTTTTGGTCGCTGGTCATGCGCATGTATAACGCCGTGCGTTGCAGTAACGGCATGTCTTGCATGGTTTACGGGACAGGCTTTGCCGTGCGCAGTGAAATTTTGAAGGACGGTTGGCAGACCTCGACCATGACCGAGGACGGCGAATTCTCCTGCATGGCGCGCATGAAAGGGTATAAGATCGGGTTGTTGCAGGATGCCAAATTCTATGATGAACAGCCAACCAAACCCCGATTTTTCTTCTCACAGTTTCGCCGCTGGGAGGTTGGTGGCGTACAGTGTTTTACCAAGCTTTGGAAACAAGCCCTTGCCCGCATGAAAACCAATTTTGTCGATGGGTTTGATATCTTTTGTTTTCTGATGCTGCCCATTTCGCAGACGGCTATGATCCTGTCCTTCATTCCGTATGCCGGTATGCTCATATTGTCGGGTGTGCCCGATAAGTTGTTGTGGTTGCTGTTGGCTGTGCCGGTGTTGGCCGTACTTGCCATTGCCGCGCTAGCCGCCTTTGGCTTGGCTGCCGATAAGAAGCCGGTGCTGCGGATGTGGCGAAGCATTCTGGCATTCCCCGTCTTTATTTTACCCACCGCATTTATTGCCATGAGTGCGATTCTGCGCCCGAAAACGGAATGGACGATTATTCCGCATAGCAGTGTCAAGGATATGGGTAACGTGGAAGATGTGCCGCCCGATCCGATTTTGGAAAAGGTCAAACAGCTGAAAAACAAGTAAAAAAAGAGGGCAAATCGCCCTCTTTTTTGACAAAAATCTATTGACAAGCCAAAATGCATATTGTATAATAAACGAGCGTCAAGAGAGATGCTATACAGGGGTATAGCTCAGCTGGTAGAGCATCGGTCTCCAAAACCGCGTGCCGAGGGTTCGATCCCTTCTGCCCCTGCCATTGTGGGGGCCGAAATCTAGTAGGTCTCCGATTTGCTGATATAGCTCAGTAGGTAGAGCACATCCTTGGTAAGGATGAGGTCACCAGTTCGAATCTGGTTATCAGCTCCATATAAAAAGAACGAAGCAAACGCTTCGTTCTTTTTTTGTTATCTTTTTTGTCCGATATTGATAATACGCAAAATACCCGGGCTCAGTACAAGGTTAAACAACAGTTCAAAAATAAAGTTAAGACCGATAAGCCCAACGATCACATACAGTGTCGCATCCCCGGTGAATCCGGCTCCTTTTGCCCACTCAGCAATGGTATCCATAAAGAATAGTTTGCACCCGATAAAGAAGATACCGCTGTTGACCAACGGACAAATCACGGCCGCTGCCGCTACGCCTACGTATTTATTTTTGGGGGAAATGAGCCGATAGGTTTGTCCGGCAAGGTATCCGGCTACCGTGCCTTTGACTAAGACGGTGGCCACGCAGCCCAGCGGATTGACAACCAAGAAAGGGGCGGCATCGCCGGATAGCAGTACGACCAGTCCGAACACCAAGCCAAGCCATGCGCCTGCCGCGCGTCCGTATACCGCTGCTCCCACGACAATAGGAATGAGCACCAGCGATACCGAGAACATTCCGAGTTTGATGAACGAGCCCATAAACTGCAGCACCACAACGATGGCGGTAAACAGGGCAAGCCCAACGAGTTTTTTGATATGTGCCGTTTGCATTGTGAAAACCTCCTGCTGCTGCTCCGTGCACGGATGCAGCGCCATGTATTAAGAACGCCCTCAGGAGCGATTCTTTCGGTAAAGGTGGAGCAGTCCCTTGAGCTGTAAGGACGGATCCAGAATAATATTATGTTTGCAATGGGGGATGATTGTCTCGGCAATCCCGCCCGTTGCTACAACCGTCGGCGCTTTTCCCAATCGCTCGGTCAGACGGTCGATCATGCCATCAATCATGGATGCGTTGCCGAAGAGAATGCCCGATCGCATTGAATCAATGGTGTTGGTGCCGATGATGTCTTTGGGCGGCTCCATGCTGATCTCAGGCAACTGTGCCGCTGTTTGTGACAATGCGTTGAGCGAAAGGGTAACACCCGGCAAAATGGCGCCGCCGAGAATGCTGCCCGTTTCATCGGTCACCGAAATGGTGGATGCTGTTCCCAAATCAAAAATAACGATGGGACCGGGGTATTGGGTGTAAGCCCCTACGGCATCGGCCAATATATCACTGCCCAACTGTGAGGGATTATCGATGCGTATATTCATGCCGGTTTTAATGCCCGGACCTACGATCATGCAGTCCAGACCAAAAACCAACTTGATGGCGCGCCGTAATACCGGCGTCAGCCCGGGCACAACCGAAGACAGAATGGCGCCTTCAATGGTGCGGTTTTCGCCGTACAGAGCAAAAATGTTGCGCAAGTCGATGGCGTACTCATCGCTCAGCCGCTTCTTCTCTGTGTTGAGCCGCGCCGAAAAGGCGAGGGCATCGGCCTCAAAAGCACCAACTACGATATTGCTGTTTCCCACATCAACGGTCAGGATCATATAGCTCTCTCCTTTATAGGAATGGATATATTTTACTCTAATTCATTTAAAAATGCAAGTGTTGACAATCCAAACAGAAAGATATAATATAAATTACAGTAATTTTACGGAGGAAACGGATGGATATTCGCATGAGTTTCGCCATTATGGCGGGAAAATTGACCAGATTAGCCATCAAAATGATAGGCCGAAGTGCTTCGTCATTTCCCGGCGGTGTGGCGCTTAAACTGTGTCCTGACCTGCTTCGGCGAATGTCTTTACCTAAGAAGATCGTGGCTGTTACCGGCTCCAACGGCAAAACAACAACCACGCAAATGATCTATACTGCCGCGCGTGAGTCAGGCATTCACCTGATCTGCAATACCGAAGGCTCCAATCAGATTCAGGGTGTTACCGCCATGTTTTTGCAACATTGTACCCTCGGTGGTAGGGTCAATGCCGATGTAGCACTCATCGAAAGTGACGAACGGTTCTGCCAGTATACCTTTAAGCAATTGACGCCTGATTATATGGTCATCACCAACCTGTACCGTGATCAGATGACCCGCAACGGTCACAGCGAATTCGTCCGAAAGGAATTGCAAAAGGGAATTCCCGAGGGGACAACCCTAATTGTTAACGCCGATGAACCGGTTTCCGCCAGCTTGGCGGTGGGGCGTAAGGCCATCACCTACGGGGTGTCTGCCGACGTCTTTTCCGAGCCGGAAGGGACAAGCCATGCCTATCACGACGGCGCCTATTGCCCCGTTTGCTACGCGAAAATGTCCTATACTCACCGAGTGTTCTCCCATGTAGGCGATTACACTTGCTCGTCTTGCGGCTTTGCCAGAGGCGCGGTGGACCATGAAATAACCGCTATCCAAGACGGCGCCTTCCTCTTGGACGGTGCCCATGCCGTGACGCCGCAAATGTGCAACAGTAATTTCGCCTATAACATTGTTGCCGCATATACTACGCTTGTCAAGGCATTTGACTTTACGTCTGAAAAGGCGGCGCAGGCGCTGGATCATTTTGTGATTCGCGGGGACCGATTGCACGAATTCAACTTAAACGGGCATCGCGGGCTGTTTACCTTGACAAAACATGAAAATTCCATGGCATACAATGCGGCGCTTCACGCATTACAAGACGTAGAACAGGCCACTCTGGTGCTGATTGTCGACCAACTCAGTCGTAAATACACGGCCAACGATATGTCCTGGCTTTGGGATATTGATTTTGAGATGGCGGCATCGGAGGGCGTGAAGCGGGTAATCCTGTCGGGGCAGTTTGCCTACGATCTGGCCGTACGTTTGGCTTTTGCCGGCGTGGCTGAGGAACGAATGACGGTTGAGCCCGATTTGGATAACATGATGGCCGATCTCAAAGATAACGCTGTGGGCGATATCTATGTGATGACTTGTTTTACCGATGTGGGTAAATTTACCTCGCGACTCAAGGAGGTGCAGGCATGATCCGTATTATACACGCGTTTCCGGATTTGCTTAATCTCTATGGCGGCGATGCGGATTTGCAGGTACTGCGTGCCTATTTGCAGGCCGTAGGGGAAGAGGTTTCGGTGGCGCCCTTGGCGGCTGATACGGTGGCCGCGGCCGATCTAATCTATTTCGGCGCCGGTACGGAGAATAAGATGCTGGCCGCCGCCCAAAAGCTCATGCCGCTGCGTGACGCCTTGTTGGCATATTATGAGGCGGGCGGGCAGATGTTGTTTGTCGGTGCCGCTGCCGCGTTGCCGATGCGAAATATTATTGGGCTTGACGCAAAAGAAACGCTGGGCTTGGGATTGGTGGATGGTAAGGTTACCATTCATGATAAACGGCACTATTCGGAAGTGTTGGCCGAGTGTCCGTTTTGTGAGCATGCCATCATAGGTTCGTATAACAGTTCATTACAAATCCAAACGCAAGCATCTGCCTTTTTGCGGGTCACCTTTGACAGCGATCGTAAGGTGGATGACCTGGAAGGCGTTTGCGATAAAGGGTTGGTAGCCACTCAGGTGGCGGCGCCTCTCTTGGTGCGTAATCCCGGTCTGCTTGATTATTATGCACGCACCTTAGCGGGCAAGCAGCTTCCCGATCCGGAAGAGATATGGTATCGCCGTGCCTGGATGGGATATGTTTGCGCCGCGGACGCCTTGAAAAACAGCATTCACAAATAAAAAAGAGTCTTCCGTAAAAGGAAGACTCTTTTATGGTACGGTGACGGTATAGCGGGATGCTTTAATCGGAACGAATTGGTTGGGCTTGGCAGCATTAATATAAAATCCGTACATAACGGTAACCTCGGTATGGCCTGCGGCTTTGGCGTACAGACGGTAATCGTTGTCGGTCACCAGTTGTTTGACCGAAAGCAGGTCGGGATTACCGATGCGAATGAGAGTGTAGATGTTGCCGCCCACACCTTTGGGGGACAGATCGGTATAACGGTTTCGCTGAATGGTGATATGTCCGGCATCTTCAACCGGATAGTCGGGCACCACAAACCGATAATGGTAGATATGGATTACGCGCAGTTCGCTGGGCAGGGTGTAGGCGTTCTTAATGCCAAGCATCGAGCGAAGGGCACGGCGTAAATTGTAATAGGGTTCCGAATAATCTCGGCCCAAAAAGAGAATGCGTTTGCCTTGGCCGCCCAAAACGGCTTCTCGCGTTGTTACGGTGACATTGACCGGTGTTTGCGCGCCGTTAGCCTTGACGCCGTAGCCGATCGGCTCAATGACAGTTGGGTATTCCGAATCGATCGAGGAGATGATCTCATTGGCGCCCAGTTTGATGTCAAATATATAGTCATCGCCTAACGACAATTCTATGTATCCCATATCGGTCGTTTGCGGGGCAATCGTATGTTCGGTTGGATCCGATATCCACGGTTCGGCAATAAGCAAAGCGCCGGCCGTTCCGATGACCAGAATCAGCAAAAGGGTAATCATAACCGTTCGTTGCAAACGGCGGCCAAAGGATGCAGTTTTTGCCATGGCAGATGGTTCACCTCACTTTGTATCCCTATTTTATTCCTTAATTCGATACTTGTCAACGCTTTACAAGAGGGAAAAAGATGATATAATAGAAATAGACTTTTGGGGAGGTGTGCCCATGTTTTGTTTTAAATGCGGGGCGGATATCTCGGATCGGGATACCGTTTGTCCCGTTTGTGGTGCGTCTGTTTATCAGGTGCAGGAAAGCGGACAATTGCCGCCGACACACAGTGCCGTCTCGTTTCGTGACCGGGCCTTGTCTTTCGGTATTGATCTGCTGATGTTGTTGGTGATATGGTTTGGCTTATCGCTGGTTATGTACAGAGTACCGTTTTACCTGTTGACCGCTATTTTTGTACTTTATTTCACCTTAACGATAGGTGGTCCGCACGCGGCCAGTTTTGGTCAGCGATGCCTGAAGATCCGCGTCGTCAACACCAAGACCGGTCAGGCGCCCGGCTATGCCAAAGCGCTGTTACGGGCGTTGTTTTTATACCTGTCAGTTGGCGTGTTTGGCTTGGGATGTGTTGTGTTTTTCATTACGGGAGAGAGCATGCTTCACGACCTGATCTCGGGCACGCGTGTCGTTCATCCCAATGAAAAATAATTTTAATGGAAATCGAAAGTTTCTCTTGCATTTTTATGGCTGATGTGATATGATACTTCTACGTTTATTGGAGGAATAAAGACATGACGGATAACATTTGGGTAAATATTCTCGGAATCGTATATATTATTTTGGTCGTGGTTGAGTTGGCTGTTATCATGATTCAGCAAAGCAAGCAGACGGGTCTGGGTGCTCTTTCGGGCGAAAGTGTATTTCAGGGTCATATGGGTAATACCAAAAATTCGATCTATAATAAGATCACAATCGTCGTATCGCTTCTGCTCGTTATTCTTACCGTTGTGCTTAATGTATTGACTCGGTAAAAAACGCTCAACTGTTGCCGGTATCATTCGATGCCGGCAATTTTTTTATTCTCATGGGAAAAATCAACCAAATACGACTTGTTTCTTGGCGCTGGTAATGCTATAATATAATGAACTTGAATTTTCAGGGAGTAGTTATGGAAACAAAAGGGTATATCATTCCGTCAATTTTATATTCCTGTGCCGGCTTGGTCGCCTTGTTGTTATGTGACAAGGATCCGATCTTGATGTTGATCGGTTGCGCACTGGCGGCGGCTTTCCTTCTGGCCGGGGCGTTCCTGTGGACAAAATCCACCTATTTGTTCCTGTTTTTAGGGGCAGGGATTGTGTATCTGCGCACCGGTTCATTGGTTTATGCGCTGGTTGCCGGGGGCGCTTTGGCTGGTATGGTTTTGGTTTCGCGCGTTTGTATACGGGGAAAACAACCGCTTGCGGTGAGTGTTGGCGTGCCGGCATTGGTTGCCGCTGTAGTCGGGGTTGCCGTGTTGTCTGCCTATTTGTATATCACGCGGGGTGGCTTTGATTTTTCGGGGCTGATGCCTTCGCTCAGCCAGATCAAAACGGCTATTGATGAAGCGGTTTACGAGCCGTTGTTGGCGGCGGCACAGACAACACAAATGACCCCGACGCAAATTGATCAGTATATTACCACCATTCTCACCTATAAGAACACGTATTTGGATGCCGTATTTTCCGTATTGCCCGGTTTTGTCATGGGGTTGTTGTTTGTGTTGACCTGGGCTTCGCAGATGCTGACAAAAGTGTTGCTGGGCAAAAAGTTTGCCGATCGCATGAGCATGCAGCCGATTGGGAAGTTGAGCTTGCCGTCGGGTATCGGTGTTGTGTTTTTGATTGCCTTTGTCCTATCCTTCTTTGTGGACGGCACATTGTCCAGCGTGCTGGACAACTGGATGACGGCCTTTGAGATTCCGCTGTTACTGTGCGGCGCCTTTACGGTGTATGCGCTCTTTACGCGCCGTGCGACCAATCGTGGGTCTAAGGTGCTGACGGCATTGTTGGTTGCCTTGACGGCCGTTGGTGTCCCCATCTCGCTGGGGGTTGGATACGTCTTTGTCGGTGCTGTCGACAGTATTGCCGATTTGCGCCGCCGCTTGCGCGGTGACCGTGAGCCGCAGGAAGAAAGCGAACGACTCAAACAGTGGAACAGTTTTCAGGATATTAAACCCGGTAACGATACCGAGGCTTCCGAGGAATTGGATATTCCCGAGGATGACCAACAGGAAGGAGAAGACAAATGAAAGTAATTCTTCAACAAGACGTAAAAGGACAAGGGAAAAAGGGTCAGATGGTTAACGTGTCTGACGGTTATGCCCGTAATTTCCTGTTGCCTCGCGGCCTTGCCGTTGAGGCGAACAATGCGAATGTAAATACTATGAACACTCAAAACGCTGCCAAAGAGCACCATAAAGAAATGGCCATCAAGGCGGCGCAGGAAATGGCGGATAAGATTAAAGATAAAACGGTTACGCTGATGGCCAAGATGGGGGAGAACGGCAAGTTGTTCGGCTCCATTACGGTCAAGGAAATTGCCGAAGCCATCGAAAAGGAATTGGGTGTCACAGTAGATAAGAAAAAGATGGATCTGGCTAACCCCATTAAGGGCGCGGGTGTGTATTCGGTTACCGTTAAGTTGCATCCGTCCGTTTCGACCACCGTTCACGTGTCGGTAAAAGAACAGTAAAAGAGAGGATAGAATATGGAGATCGCACAAAAACTGCCTTTCAGTTTCGAGGCAGAGCAGTCGGTACTGGGCGCCATCATCATTGATGAAGCCGTACTGGATTCGATCATTCCCATACTCAAAAATTCAGATAATTTTTACGCGCCTGCGCACAAGCAGATC
>CALBKB010000114.1 GCA_937892635.1 uncultured Clostridia bacterium | reverse complement strand
GGGTCAGCGAGCCGTAAACGGCCTCGTTGATACCCTGAACGATGACGTTCTTACCGACCTTGGCGGCAATACGGCCAAAACGACTGGGGTCCAGCTCGGTTTCGGCAACATCGCCCAGCTTATATTTCTTGCTGATCTTCTTGGCTTCCTCCACATAGATCTCGGTCAGCGGATCGGAAACCTCTTCCACGACTGTTTTGCGAACGAAAAAGCGAACCGTTCTTTTCTCCTCGTCAAAGGCAGCATCGATGTTTTCGGGCTGCATATCCAGATTCTTTTCCTTCTTGACGGCGGCGATGATGGCGGCCTTGATCTTTTCGAGCATATATTCCTTCTTGATGCCCTTTTCTCTTTCTAACAGGGTAAGCGCTTCATAGAATTCGCTATTGGCAGACATGTTTCTTTCTTCCTCCTTAAAATTCAAAGACAGTTGATGCTTTTGAAATATTTTTTTGCTGTACCGTTACCGCCGTACCGTCACAGTCGACGACACAGCCGTCGTCACCATACGAAGCGAGGATGCCGGTGATTTCTTTTTTGCCCTCGACAGCCTTGAATAGACGCAGGCAGACCTTCTCACCCAGATAGGCTTGGAAATGCCAATCCAGACGAAGCCGCCGCTCAATGCCGGGCGAGCAGACCTCGAAGATATAGGAGTGGCTGATGAAATCGGCTTCATCCAGCGGATCGGACAGGGCGCGAGAAACGACTTCGCAGTCATCGGCTCCGATTCCCTTTTCGCTGTCAATGTAAATGCGCAGATAATACTCGGTGCCTTCCTTGACAAATTCGGTGTCCCACACTCGATAGCCTAAGCCTTCGACGATGGGCGTTGCCAGATCCAGCAATTTTTCGGCTGTGTTAAGCGCCACGATCCTACCTCCGTTTTTTCATATAAAATGAACACAAGAGCAGGGTCGAAACCCTGCTCTTGACATTACCACACATAGTGTATCACATAAAATTGGAAAAATCAAGACTTTTTTTACTGTTCCAGCTTGATATTGGATCCTTCCATGCCTGCCGCATCGTCCAATTGACAGCCGATGGCACGAATGGTGCGCAAGGTGCCGCAACCACGCAGACCGACGATCATCGTGACCTTCGTATTGCTGACGTCCAGCGTTTCCAGCGTAGGCAGAGAAATGAGCGGCGTCACATCCTCAATGGGATTGTCGGACACGTTTAAGGTGCGCAGCGTGCGAATGTCACGCACGGCGCTTAGTGATTGGATATTACAATCAACCACCGTCAGCGAAGTGACGCCGGTTTGACGCAAGGGGGAGAGATCGTCGATGGCGTTGCCCGAAAAATCCACCTGCACAAGCCCCGTCAGTTTCGAGATGGCGGAAATGTCGGTGATGCCGCAACCAATAGCCGTCAACGATTCCAGCGAGGACAGGGACGAGATGCCGCTGAGCGACGTTAAGGTGTTGCCCGACAGGTCCAATTTGGTCAGCGCCGTCAGGTCCTTGACGTTAAGCAGCGAAGTGATGGCGTTATCGGCCACCGACAGTTCGGTGAGTGATTTCAGCCCTTGAATGGCCGAAAGGTCACTGATCTGATTGCCCACCAAGATCAGGGTGGTAAAGTGCTCTAATTTATCCAAACCCCGAATTTCGGTTAATTTATTGTTGCACAGCGACAAGAAGGTCAAATCGGTCAATGCCGACAAGGGCTGCACATTTTCGATGCTGTTGTTATCGAGGGTCAATTCGGTAAGCTGCGTAATCCCGGCAACGATCCGCAACAGATCGTCGGTGACGCCACAGTTATCCAGCGTCAATTTCCGCAAGGTCGGAATCTCAGCCAGCACGCCAAAGTTATCGATGCCGGTTTGGTTGTACAGATGAACCTCAGACAGGTTGCCGAATTCCTTCAAATCCTCCAACGTGCGGATCGACTGATCGGTCGGTATCTCCCAGATATTGAAGGATGTAATCTTATCGAGCATAGAATAGGTCAAGGCCTTAGAGGTGGGCACGCCCAGTATGGCGTGTGTCAAATAGGAAACGGCGGCATCCTTGAAGCTGTAGGCGGCGTTGCCGTCACGCACGATATAGGTCACCTCAAAAGGATCGCTGATCAAACCGGACGGCGACATGGCAAAGCCGCGCAGAGTCAGAGTGCCGTGCTTCACTTCAAAAGCCTCGCTGTACACCGACGACTGGGTCGAGGGTTTACTGCCGTCATTGGTGTAATAAATGGTAGCCCCTTCATCGCTGGACAATTCCACCGTGATCGGCTCCCCGTAGGTACCGGCCTTGGTCGAGAACCGAACCTCGCCGGGCTTATTGCTTTCCATTTTCAGCAACACGTGTTCGTTGGTGATTTGCTCCATAAAAGCGTGAGCGCCGTCGATATCGCCGCGCAACGCCATAGCCTTGATCTTATAGGCGTAAAATTCATAGGTAGCCGGCGAAAGGGTGATGCCGCGCATAGCCACCTCTTCCATCTGCTCATACTCTTCCAGCATTTCATAGGTCTTGCATACACCGATACGGGCTTTTACCGAATCTTCCTGCGCTTCCAGCGCCTTTTGATAATGTCCGAGCGCCTTTTCATAACTGCCTTCGGCAAAAGCCGAATCGCCGTGCGAAAGCAGCTGATCGTGCGAGCCGATGGCGCCGGTTGCCAGGGCGATGATGCCGCACACGAGCGCACCCATGACCAGACAAACACCAAAGCCGATAAAGAAAAGCTGCATGAACTTTTTCGGGTCGTTCTTTTTCTGTTTTACCGATACGTTATTAGGATTGGATTGCATACGTTTCACCTTCCTATATCGATATTATACCATACGGTCGGTCAATCGTCAATTGCGCTCGACGATGGGCACGTAATCATGCCGCCCTTCAACCGCCTTATAGGCCGGACGAATGATGCGATTGCCGGTGAGCAACTCCTCCAAACGGTGTGCACACCAACCAACCATGCGTGCCGTGGCGAACAGCGGCGTATTGAGATCTTCGGGAATGCCGAGCATGCGATAGACGAAGCCCGAATAGAGATCGACGTTGGCACACATCGCTTTACGGTCGCCCTTGATTTCGAAGAAGACTTCGGGCGTCAAACGCTCAACCGCCTCGATCAACTCAAACTCGTCGATCATGCCCTTGACCTTGGCCAGTTCCCGCGCGCTCTTTTTGAGCTGAACGGCGCGAGGATCGGAGAGGGTATAAATCGCATGACCCATACCGTAGATCAGTCCCGAACCGTCGCCCGCCTGCTTGCGGACGATCTTGCCCAGATAGGCACGCACCTCTTCGTCGTCCTTCCAATTGGTAACCCCCGCCTTGATTTCTTCAAGCATATGCACAACGCGGGCGTTGGCACCGCCGTGCTTGGGCCCTCTGAGTGAGCCGATGGCGGCCGAAATGGCCGAATAGGTATCGGTGCCCGACGAGGTCAGTACACGGGTGGCAAAGGTGCTGTTGTTGCCGCCGCCGTGTTCCATATGTAAAATCAAACACAGGTCAAGCAGTTTGGCCTCGGCGTCGGTATACTTGGTATCGTCTCGCAGCATATACAAAATGCTTTCGGCCATGCTCTGTCCCTTTTGCGGATAATGGAAATAGAGGGAGCTCTTCTCATAATAACGTTTCTTGACCTGATGGGCTGCTATCGCAATGGAGGGAATACGCGCGATCAAGCTGATGGACTGGCGCACTACGTTCTCAATCTCAATGTTCGACGCCTGCTCGTCGTATCCGTACAGTGCCAACACGCTGCAAGCCATCTTATTCATCACGTCAGGCGAGGGCGCCTTCATGATCATATCTTCTACAAACCCATAGGGCAGTTCACTGTATTGCTCAAGCAGGTCGTTGAATTGGCACAACTCCTCCTTGGACGGCAAATGCCCAAACAGCAATAAGAAGGCGGTATCCTCAAAGCCGAAACGATCGGTCTTCTGGAAGCCGCGAATGAGATCTTCCACATTATAGCCGCGATACGTCAACTCACCTTCGTGGGGGATACGCTCGCCTTCGTTGACCAGATAGCCATGCACGTTACAAATACGCGTACACCCCGCCACCACGCCGGTACCGTCGGTGTTACGCAGGCCACGCTTTACATTATATAAATCATAATATTCCTGCGGAACGACAGCATCTTTTCGCAGGGCATCGCATACCTTTTCAATGAAATATTGTTCGTTGTTCTCGTTGGACAACATGCCACTCTCTCCTTGTCTGTGGGTATTATCATATTATTATACTGTATTTTCCTTCAACGCACAAGCCCATTTTCAAAATTTTGAGGTGTACTATGAAAAAGATTCTCTTCCCCCTCCTGTCCTCCTTTCTTCTTTTGCTTCTTCTGCCCTACGTGTTATCCAAAGGTTGGACAGCCCCGCTGGCTGCCTATCGTCCCACTCCTTCCGATCCTTACACCAGCGATACAGCCGACATTCTCATTCCCGTTTTGGTTGATGACACCGTCGAGCGTCTGCCCCTGACCCAGTATCTATGCGGCGTGGTAGCTGCCGAGATGCCGGCCTCCTATGATCCCGAAGCCCTCAAAGCCCAGGCGGTCGCCGCCTGCTCGTATATGGTCTATCGCGCCGAGAACGATCCCGACACCCCAGCCCACAAGGGCGCCTGGGTCTGCAACGACCCCAGCCATTGTAAAGGCTATCTCACCCAAGCCCAGATGAAACAAACTTGGGGCGAAGATGATTACGCGGTCTATCATGCCAAGATTGCCGCCGCCGTCGGGGCCGTGGCCGGACAGATCTTAACCTACGAGGGCGAGCCGGTCAATGCCGTCTTCCACGCCGTCAGTGCCGGCGTCACCGAAAAGGCCGCCGACGTATGGGGGCAGGACGTGCCCTATCTGCAAGCGGTGGAGAGCTTTGTCGACGTCAATGCTGCGCAATACCTATCCCACGCCGAATTCTCCGCTGATGAGCTCTATGAACTGCTCTCCATTTTGGCGCCTGATATTGACAAACGCCTGAGCGTCGGAGAAATCCTGCGCACCGAATCGGGCGGCGTACGCTCGGCCGTTATCGGCGGCGTCACCTTTACCGGCGTCCAACTGCGCAGCGCCCTTTCTCTGCGCAGCACCCATTTTGAGATTGCCGAAAAAGACGGCCATTTCACCTTTACCGTCAAAGGTTACGGTCATTGCGTGGGCATGAGCCAATACGGTGCCGGTCAACTGGCGGCCGGTGGCATGGGCTATCAAGAAATCTTAAAAACCTATTACACCGACGTTGACATCGAAACCTACACCTTTTCTTGACGGCGCCCGACCGAGAGAGTATAATAGAAGATCATATACATAAAGGATGTTACTATGGATAGTTTTCTCTTGTCGATGCAAGCCATCGCGCCCATCTTCCTATTGATGCTGCTGGGCTACGGACTCAAACAAGTCAAAATCGCCACCAAGGACCAATTTGACGCCATCAACAAACTCATCTTCAAGATCTTTCTGCCCCTGCTTCTTTTCTATAATATTTATAAAACCGACATCGGCTCGATTCTCGACGGTAAGCTCATCCTCTTCACCATTGTCACCGTACTGATCGTCTTTGCCGTAGGCTACGGATTGATCTTCTTTTTAACCAAGGACAATGCCAAGCGCGGCGTCATGCTCCAAGGCTTTTTCCGCTCCAATTTCGCCATACTCGGCATGCCGTTGGTTCATTACATCTGCGGCGACGACGCCGGTGGCCTGTCCGCCCTCATGGTAGCCATCATCGTTCCCGTGTTTAACGTGTTGGCCGTCTTCACCCTCGAACGCTTCCGCGACGGCAAGGTCAGTTTCGGAAAACTGCTCAAAGGCATCCTCACCAACCCTCTCATCCTCGGCTGCGCAGCCGGTGCGCTGTTCTTGGTGCTGGGCATTAAATTGCCCGCCTTTTTGGAAACGGCCGTCAGTGACGCCGCCTCCATCGCCTCACCCCTGGCCATCGTCGTACTGGGCGCCAGTTTCACCTTCTCCAGCATCAAAACCAGCCTCAAGGAACTGGCCATCACCGTCTGCACCCGTCTGCTGATCGTGCCTGCCCTGGCTGTCACCGCCGCTGTCCTACTCGGCTTTCGCGGCGAGGCGCTGGTCTGTCTGATGGTCGCCTTCGGCGCACCCACCGCCGTCTCCTCCTTCTCCATGGCCCAGCAGATGGGCGGTGACGAGGAATTGGCGGCACAGATCGTCGTCTTCTCCTCCGTCTTTTGCCTGCTCACCCTCTTCGGTTGGATCTTCCTGCTCAGTTCACTGCATCTCTTCTAAAAAAATAAGAGCCTATCCATCGATAGGCTCTTTTGTTTTGCGTAATATGACAATCAGCGGGCCGATCAGCAACCCGCATACCGTGTTACCCACGGCATGAATCACATCAAAGGGCAATCCCGCCGCGATCCAAGCCAGCGTCTGCTGCCCGTTCATGCCAAACAGCAAGGCCTGCGCCGGCGCATACAATACCCCGAACGCCAGCCCATGCAACCCGCACACGCCCGCATATACCACAGGCGCCAGCCACTTGGGCATCCTTTGCGGCAAAAGCATGGTAACGCCCCATAACACCGTCCATACGTACAGATAGGGAATCCACCAAAGGGTAAACCCCGCATATATTCCATTGAGAAAGATGTAGACGTACAACGGATAGAGCGCCTTTTGCCGATACACCACCGTCGCCGCTATGAGAAAGACGCCAATCAGGTGGATGTTAGGCAGGGCCTCCATGGCCATATCCGAGGCAAACATCAGCCCACCCAAAATGCCGAATAGGGCAATCTCCCGTATCGTCAGCTTCATTTATTCGGCCTTAAAGGCATAGGAGGCGCCCTCCTCAATATCGGTCGCATCTACGCCGTTCACGGCATACGCGCCATCGACATAGAAGGCCCAATACTTGCCGTCAGTGTCATAATCAAGCGTGATCCCATCGACCGTCTTAACGTATAACCCATACGGCCCTTCTTCGCCCTCGATCAACCCTACGTCCAGTAACGCAGCACCAACCGTTGTCTTGTCGGTACGGACCTCATACGCCTTTTGGTTACCCTCCTCGTCCACGACGGCAAAGGGAAAGACGGTGCTCCCTTCGCCCACAACCGATCCTTCCGATGGCGTAGGCGCTAACGAACTCTTGTCACTGCATCCGGTAAGAGCCATGGCCGCACATAGCATCACAACAAGGAGCAGCGACAGGATCTTTTTTCCTGTTGTCTGTTTCATACTGTTTTCTCCTTAATGTTATAGAATCCCTCAAAAGCCGGCACTCGCAGCCCTCATAGAGGCAACCAAACAGCGGATATTTCGACTGCGGTGCATTTTCGTTCGCCTTCTCGGTTTCCCAATGGCCTGTCCCGGATTGCGGCATCCGGCAAGAACGAAAACAGTACGCACCTCACGGCGACGGGCTCGTGCAGGATTCACACCTGCTTCCCCGCCTGCTTGGTTTTTTTTGTAGTTATTCGCCGATGATCAGTTCCTTGGCATAGGGCAACTGTTCAATGGCCGCACACAGATCATGCCACTCGGTCAATTTATGATTTTTGCGGGCATGATACATATTGATCAAATTCTCATAGTTCATAGTCACGGTGCGCATCTGATTATAGGACGAGGGCAGAAACTGGATCATATCCACCCACAATGCCTTATCCTTGGTTTCATTATACCGCACCCGTAACTGTTCCAGATAGGCAATGACCCCGTCGAACTTCTCTCGAGTCTCAGCCGTCATGCGCTCGCAGGAAAAATCATCGGCCGTAAAGGGCGCGGCATGAATCTTATGCATTGTCGATGTAGAATTAGCCACCGTGCCTACCTTATAGGTGTCAAACTCCTTCCACCAATACATGGGCGCCGTAATATCCATGCACACCAGTACCTGACGCAGATACTTGCGATGGTCGCTGCCGGCGTTGCGCAGACGCTTGGCCAGATCCAAATCGTTGGGACCGAGCACAAAATGGCCCTGCTCATCATAGAAACTGTCCGAGCGCGCCCAGCTGTTAAGGGGGTTGCGTGCGCCGCGCATGGCGTTTTCAAAATTCATAACACTAATGCGTTGTGCTGTAAGCATACGATCAACTCCTTTCTTATAGTGTATCATATTTTTCGCTTTTTGCAAGTGCGAGCATAAAACTTTGCCAATTCGTCCATAATGAAGACGGAGGTAAATGCATATGAGTAGATTTTCCGCAAACACCCATGACAAAAAACGCGCCCGCGATCGGCTGATCTTCGGTCTGTCCTGCCTGTTTTGCCTGTTGCTGGTCGTCTTGGCCGTCTATTTTTCCATCGCTCGCTATAATGACAGACAAGCCGAAAACATGGCCCAGATCCAAAGCCAACAGAGAAGTGAACTGCCCATCGTCAATCAGCCCTCAACCCCCTCATCTCAACCCGAATCCTCAACGCCGCCCGCCTCAGAACCGGAGCCCCAACCGGAGCCCGAACCTCAACCGGTCATCTATATGACCCCGCTGGCCGGCGCTCTGGGTGAAGGCTACTCGTCCGACGCGCTCGTCTTCTCTGAAACCATGAACGATTGGCGCAGCCATCAGGGCGTCGATTTCCTCGCTCAGGTCGGCGACACCGTCTGTGCCATCGGCGACGGCATGGTCACCGACTTCTATTATGACGAACTGACCGGACACACTATGGAGATCACCCATCCCGACGGTTGCATCTCAGTTTACTGCGGTTTAGACCCATCCGTCTTTGCCCAAACGGGCCAGACCGTGCTCGCCGGTGACGCGATCGGCACCGTTGGCGACGACCTGCCCTTCGAATCGGAAGAAGATCCCCATCTGCACTTAGAGGTCATCCAAAACGGAAAACGCATCGATCCCCTTTCGCTGATCGGTTAACCCCAAAAGCAACAGGAAAATACCTGTTGCTTTTGTTGGATTTCCAACATACAAGATCCAAAATTTAGGATATACTATCCTCAGTATTACGGGGAGGATATTCGTATGACCATCACCAAATCCATCGCCTACGTGGGCGTCAACGATCATCAGATCGATTTATTTGAAGGCCAGTACGTGGTGCCCAACGGCATGGCCTATAATTCGTACGTGATTCTGGACGACAAGATCGCCGTCATGGATACCGTCGATGCCAATTTTACCCATCAGTGGCTGGACAATATCCAGCGCGTGCTCGACGGACGCAAGCCCGACTATCTGATCATTCAGCACATGGAGCCCGACCATTCGGCCAATATCGTCAATTTCCTCAAAGCCTATCCGCAAACGACCATCGTTTCCTCGGCCAAGGCCTTTGGCATGATGCAGCAGTTTTTCGGCACCGATTTCACCGAAAACCGTCAGGTCGTCGGCGAGGGCGATACCCTCGATCTGGGCTATCATAAGCTGACCTTTGTCAACGCACCCATGGTGCATTGGCCCGAGGTCATCGTCACCTACGACGCTACGGAACAGGTGCTCTTCTCGGCCGACGGCTTCGGCAAATTCGGCGCCCTTGATGTCGAGGAAGACTGGGCCTGCGAAGCCCGCCGTTACTATATCGGTATCGTCGGCAAGTACGGCGCGCAAGTGCAAGCGCTGCTGAAAAAGGCAGCCGGGCTGGATATTAAGATCATCTGTCCCCTGCACGGTCCCGTGCTCACCGAAAATCTCGGCTATTATCTGGATAAATACCACACTTGGTCAAGCTATCAACCCGAAGACGAAGGCATCGTGATTGCCTATACCTCGGTCTACGGCAACACCAAAAAGGCGGTTATGCAGTTGGCCGACGCTCTCAAGGCCAACGGTTGCCCCAAGGTCGTAATCAACGATCTGGCCCGCTGCGATATGGCCGAAGCGGTGGAGGACGCCTTCCGTTACAGTAAACTGGTACTGGCCACCACCACCTACAACGCCGATATTTTCCCCTTTATGCGCTCCTTTATCGAGCATCTGACCGAACGCAATTTCCAAAACCGCACCGTTGCCCTCATCGAGAACGGCTCGTGGGCGCCGCTGGCGGCCAAGGTCATGCGCGGCATGCTGGAAAAGAGTAAAAACCTCACCTTTACCGATACCAACGTGCGCATCCTTTCCGCACTTAATGCCGATAGCCGCGCCCAGCTCGACGCTCTGGCCGCCGAGCTATGCAAAGACTATTTGGCGCAACAGGATGCCACCGCCAATAAGAACGATCTGAGCGCGCTGTTCCATATCGGCTACGGCCTGTATGTCGTCACCTCTAACGACGGCAAAAAGGATAACGGTCTGATCGTCAATACCGTTACTCAGGTCACCAGCACCCCCAACCGCATCGCCGTCACCATCAATAAGGAAAACTATTCCCACCACATCATCAAACAGACAGGGCGCATGAACATCAATTGCCTGACGGTGGACACGCCCTTTAAGGTGTTTGAAACCTTTGGGTTCCAAAGCGGTCGCAGCGTCGATAAGTTTGCCGACTGCACCCCCCTGCGCAGCGATAACGGTTTGGTCTTTTTGCCTCGCTATATCAACGCCTTCATGTCCTTAAAGGTTGAGCAATACTTGGATCTGGACACCCACGGCATGTTCATCTGCTCCGTCACCGAGGCCCGGGTCATCAGCGACCGGGAGTCCATGACCTACGCCTACTACCACGCCAACGTCAAGCCCAAGCCCCAAACTCAAGGCAAAAAGGGATGGGTATGCAAAATCTGCGGATATGTGCATGAAGACGAAAATCTGCCCGACGACTTTGTTTGCCCCTTGTGCAAGCACGGCGCTGAGGATTTTGAACCAATAAACTAACCGAAAGGAGGATTTGCTGTGAAATACACTTGCGATGTATGCGGTTGGGAATACGACGAGACCGTTGGTGCTCCCGATCAAGGTATCGAGCCGGGCACCAAGTTTGAAGATCTGCCCGACGACTTCGTTTGTCCCCTTTGCGGTGTGGACAAAAGCATGTTCAGCAAAGCTGAATAATTTTTAAAGGAGGAGCATCGCTCCTCCTTTTTAAGTTAATATACCTAATTTTCTCCCTCTGTTTTTGTTACAAAAAATAGTTGTTATAAAAA